>CAMBHX010000053.1 GCA_945867285.1 Sulfuricurvum sp. IAE1 | reverse complement strand
AACCATCTCTATTTATGGATCGGTTTTTTGTTGATGCAAGTGAGTTTTGGACCATTTTATAATTTTTTCACTATTTATGCCACAGACCACGGAATTTCTCTTGAATCTACCGTATGGCTATGGAGTTTTGGGGTAATTGCGGAAATCGTGATGTTTTATTTTCAAGGCAAGTGGCTAAGTGGGAATTTCACACCGCTACTGTGGATAACAGCAGCTATCACCGCATTTCGTTGGGTAATCGTGGCACTATTCCCCTCATCCATCGAAATACTGGCTCTCTCTCAAATCCTGCATGCCTTTAGCTTTGCTCTTTTTCACACTGTGGCGATTAGCACTCTCTTCTCTCTCTATGAGGCAAAACGCCTCTCACAACAATTTTTCTTTGGGATTTCATATGGGCTAGGGGGATTTATTGGGGCTTTAGGGGCTGGAGTGTTATACGAATACGCTCCTCAGTATTTATTTGTCAGTTCATCTGGCATAGCTGTAATGTCGGCAGTGGCATTTTGGATACACAACCATCGACTGTTCAGACAAACTACGCCTCAATCTTAACCGCTTCTTTATGCACATGTAAATCCATTTGTGGAAATGGAACTGTAATACCATATTCATCAAAAATCAGCTTGATTTGTTCTGTAAGCTCAAAACGGACATCCCAATAATCTTCACTTGCCACCCAAGGGCGCACATACAGTTGAACCGAGCTAGGAGCCAATGCCCCAACAGCTACGGTAAAATCGGGTTCTTTAAGAACTTTTGAGTGGCTTTTCAAAGTTTTGGCAATAATCTCTTTGGCAACTTTCAAATCATCTTGATAGCCAATATCCATGACTAGATCGATACGCCTAGTTGCATTACCCGTATTGTTGATGATATTACCTGCTACGAGTGTACCGTTGGGGATAATAATAGAACGATTGTCTGCGGTAGTGAGTGTGGTAGAGAAAAGATTGATTGATTTAACTGTACCAATAACACCTGATACTTCGATACTATCGTCCACTTTGAACGGGCGGAAAAAGATAATAAGTACCGCAGCACCGACATTGGCTAGCGTATCTTTAAGCGCCAAACCTATCGCCAAACCAGCAGCTCCAAAAACAGCAATAAACGAAGAAGTGTCTACGCCCAAACGGCTCAGAGCAGCCACAACCACAGCAATAACAAGAACAACATAGACGACATTACCTGAAAACGAGATGAGCGTTGCGTCTACGCTAGCTCGCTCCATCCCACGACGCATCAACTTGACAATCTGACGAGACACCCATTTTCCAATGAAAAAAATAGCTAAAGCTATAAGAACCTTCATGCCATATTCCGTAGCAAAACTCAGTACCATATTCGTATATTCTTCGGTTTTTGTGAGAGAAGTTGCGAGTTTTTCCTGAGCGTTTTCCAACATTTATTTGTACTCCACGATCTGTTTTAAATCCAAACGTTTTTGCTGGCTTTGAGGATTCAAACGATACCCAAACGCACACATGACAGCAACACTGTGTCCATACTCCAAATCCAAAATCGCTTCGACCTCTTCTTTATCAAACCCTTCGATAGGACAGCTGTCAATCTCCATCATCGCAGCACACGTCATAGCGTTGCCTAATGCAATATAACACTGCTTGGCTGTCCAGTTTTCTAGCAAGATTTCGTCTTCTTCAAGAGGTGCGATAAATTGACCGTAAATTCCAACGTACATGTCTACTGCCTCTGCACTCATTCCACGACGTTCAAACATTTTTTGCACATACGGTGAATCGCTACGCACTACATCATTGTCAGTTGTAAAAATCACTAATTCACTGGCATCAGTGATTTGAGACTGATTCCAGCATGAGGCTTTAAGCGCTTTACGCAATTTTTCATCCCGTATTACGAGTATACGCCATGGCTCCATCCCGAACGAACTCGGAGAGAGATGAATGGACTCCAAAATCTCTTCAAACTGTTCAGCAGGGATTTTCTTTTGGGTATCAAACGCCTTACACGCATGGCGAAATTGCATTGCTTTTAAAAAATCAGACATAATAAATTTCCTTGTGTTTTTTTTCTATTAGATTCGCTATTTTATCGTATATTTCGCAATGAACAGTTTTCAATCCAGCTAACAATGGGAGATATTTTTGATAGTTGTTCCATGCTTTCTTGGAGGGCTCCAGCCGTCCTTTGCGTATCAGTTCAAAACAAACTGCCGCATTGATAAACCCTTTCCACAAACGTACCTCATCACTATCGTTAAATCTTACCGGAAACCACAGTGCTTCCAAATCCTCATGAGCATCATAATATCGACCCTCATCAAGTGATCGTATATACGCCTCACATGCACACGTTATAATGTTAGGTTCTTGCGCCAATATCCACGTCCTCCCCTCAAGCTAATGCACACATGGTCAGGAAATTTAGCCCTAAATTCACCCAGTCGCTCTTTGGATGCTTTACCTGTATCGCAATAAAAAACAAACACGCTTCCTTGAGGCTCATGTTTCAACAATGGTGGAGAGTAGACTATGGCCTCTGCTCCCTCAATAGGATTGAGTATCGTATCCACCAATATCACCTTGATCCCTTGTTGGGCTAACACTTGTTTGTTAGTCATAAATTCTCTTTGTGTCCACTCGTCTACACTCAAATCAATCATCTACTATTGCGCCTCATACAGTGATTTTTAGCAGTGTATCAAAAGACCTAAAAGATGTCCCTTAGAATTTTTAGCTACACTTACGTTATGGCAAAGAAAAAGAAAAAAACAATGAAACTCAATGGGCAAATTCGCTCTTTTTTTGGTGGCGAAGCGTTTGACGAAGGGATTATCAGAGTTCCTACTGAGACACTTGTAGCAATGGCACATCATATAGGTATTTTTGATGGCACTACCAACAAAGAGATGCTCATTAAAATATTTCGACGACTGTGGTCACAAGAAGAGGACGATAATCGAGAATTGATCGTTGATTTTTTCGTCTACAATGGGAAAAAGTATCCCAACCCGACCCCACGTGAAAAACCGCATGAAAAAAGTGAACGTATTGACGAGCTTTTGGTAAACATGGAACTCTCCAAAGAGGAATACACCGCACTTTTGGAATCCTTTGATGAAGTGCGCACCCGTAAAATCACCCCTGAAAAAATCGCATCCAAACTCGAACACATCCGATATGTAGCCAAACGTACTCAAATGGAAAAAGCACTAGAGGGTAAATTTGATTATAACGATGCGTTAGAATTTTATGCCTCAATTGTATATGAGATCGGGAATGAAAGATTTACCAAAATCCACGTTCTCAAAACCCAACAACTCGACACTGATACACTTCGCACCTCTACTATTGACGATTTAGTTGCGTACATCCAAACACTCAAAACCAAAGCGCACGAATCCAAGCAAGCTCAAATTTCGTCCTTTTTGGGACAAATCAAACTCGATTCTCACCGCTATCTCACCCACAGCGAAATCATCAGTGCACTCAAAGGGGCACCTCCGTCTAATTCTAATATGTATTTTCCCCTCACCATGGAAACATTACAACGTATATTACCTACTCACGCAGTAGGAATAGAGTTTGTAGGGGATGAACTATTGATCCAATACGCTCAAGCTATTGCACTACCCTATAGAGATGAGCCCCTCATGCACACAGCACATATCCAGCTTTCCCATTATGAGATAGCCAAGCTCATCTGGGAAGAGTCAGACTTGGTGTTTGATACACAATTTGAACTTCAAGGCGGTCAAATCAAACAGGTGTTTTTGAGTGAGCTAGATACACTGGTTCAAGAGTGTCGAGAACATGCAAAGCTTTTGGAATTAACTAACGAGCTGTTATACGGCTTTGTGTATGATGCCTTGTTGCCCTATCTGCATGATACACTCCATATAAGTACCAAAATACACAAGCGAGCTATGTTTGCGTTTGACCGTGCCATCTCCCATGAGTTGCTCAAAAAACAGCGTCAGCAATTGTTAGCCAGAACTGTTCGTGATTTTAAAAACCTCTTTCCTCTGGCACGAAGCCTGCGCCGCCGCCTTATTTTTCACACAGGACCCACTAACAGCGGTAAAACCTACCGTGCCATGGAAGCATTACAAAAAGCGGGGACAGGATATTATCTAGCCCCCTTGCGACTACTAGCTCTTGAGGGGTATGAAGAACTAAAAGAGCGTGGCATACGCGCATCCCTGATAACTGGCGAAGAACAAATCGTGGATGAAGATGCAACACATATCAGCTCTACCATCGAAATGTTGAGTTTTGAGAGTGAAGTAGACGTGTGCGTTATAGATGAAGTACAGATGATCGGTGATCGTGATCGTGGATGGGCGTGGGCAAATGCCATCATCGGAGCCCCTGCCAAAACGGTGATTATGACAGGTTCTGACAATGCAAGGGAAGCAATTGAGGCTCTGGCACAGTATCTGGGTGAGCCATTGGAAATCATAGAGTTTGAGCGTAAAAATCCTCTGGAATTGATGCAAAGCGCTGTTAGTATTGAACACATAGAACCTCAAAGTGCTATTATCGCTTTCACCCGCTCCAATGCATTACGTCTCAAACAACAGCTTTCCAAAACCTATGCCACAAGTATCATCTATGGCAATCTCAGCCCTGAAGTGCGTCGAGAAGAAGCTAGACGGTTTCGTGAAGGAGAAACGCAGGTCCTTGTTGCCACAGATGCCATTGCCATGGGGCTTAACCTCCCGATTAAAACTATTCTTTTTTCCAAAGCCGATAAATTTGATGGACAAAACCAACGAGATTTGACCCCCAGCGAAGTGCATCAAATCTCCGGTCGAGCAGGTCGATATGGATTGGAAGAAAAAGGATTTGTCGGGGCACTGGATAATGGGATTTTGAAAAAAATCACTGCCGTTTATACTAAAAAGGATGAAGTGATCAAAATACCCTTTAATGTCATGGCAAATTTTGACCACATACAGCTTGTCTCTACTATTTTGGAGGAAAAATCCCTCTCCAATATCATCGAGTTTTTTGTAGAAAATATGACATTTGAGGGGCCATTTGTGGCGATTAATCTGGAAAGCATGGCGGAAGCTGCAAAGATTGTTGACAAGTACGATTTGGATATGCGTACCAAATACATCCTCTCCACCGCACCGCTTTCAACCCGCTCACCCATCGTGATGGGTGCATATGAGCGTTATGTTAGAGCATTGGCGCAAGCTAAGCCTATCGCCTATGTCCCGCCGCGCTCTTTGGGGGCATTTGCACAAACCACAGATGAACTCCAAGATGCAGAAGACCAAATCAAAGAAATCAGCTTATATTTGTGGCTCTCGTATCGTCTGGGTGAGTTTTTTGTAGACAGCGAAAAAGCTCGCAACTTCAGAGGAGAACTCAATCGTTTTATTGAGAACTCTCTCAAACAAAGTCATTTTGTCTCACGCTGTAAAACATGTAGTAAGCCTTTGGCTCCAGGCTCAGAATTCAGTATATGTCAAAGCTGTTTTTATAATCTTAATCGCGCCAAACGTGGGCCAAAAGAGGGGGAAGCAAAACGAGGTGGGTTCACTAAAAAAGAGGATAACATCAAAGACAAAGCACCTCGTAGATCCAAAGCGTTTCGGTAGATTACGCCAACGGAGCCCCCTTAAGTAAATCACTGTAATCATACAGTGATGGATTGAGATAGAGCTTATCATTTTTCTCAACAAATCGCTCATCCCTCTCAAGCGCTGCAGCTTTGAAACGACGTTTGAGATTTTTTTTGATTACATCGGGATAACGCTTCAGCTTGAGGAAGCTTTTGAGTGAGACCCATTCATCGTTGAGATTCATATCGGGGATAATGTGTGCATTAATCGCTTCATGGTCATAAGTGACAACAGGTGCTTCTTGTTCCACACTTTCTTGTCCCATCCCCTCTCGTACCACCATATCTGGATTCACGTGTGAAAGAAATCTCGTAGCCACAACATTGAGAATATTGCGCAACTGTGCATCCCGTTCTTTATAAATTTCCTCTACACTGACACGTTGAGCTATGAGCATCTCTTCACGCTGATCACGTAAACGAGTTGTTTCAGTTTCTAACACATCTACACGATCTCGCAAACGGATATTCTCAGATTCAATATATTGTACATAACGGTTATCAGTAGCGGTATTCGTACCAGATGTTGCTTTATTGTTATCAAGAATAACAAATTTTACCCCATTTTCGACGATACTTTTAAGACTTCCGCGACGTATACGATTATGTATTGCCTCTTTGGATACACTTAAATGTGTTGCTGCATCGGCAATGGTTAGCTTATTCATCTGAAATTCTCAAATACCAATGGAGCTTCCCATGTATCCATTGATTTAATATGCGCCATAATTTTTTGGAGTTCATCAATTTGCTTGGATTTTACCCGGATATAGTCGCCCTCAATAACAGCGCTAGCTTTTGTTTTGAGATTTTTGATTTCAGCGATAATCTTTTTCGCCTCTTTTGATTCAATACTGTCAATAATTTTATAGGTCGCTTTACGTGTTCCACCGCTAGCATCTTCCGTTTTAAGCTCTTCAAGTGCTTTAGAAGAGAGTCCTCTTTTGAGGAGTTTGCCAATAACCACATCTTTGAGAGCATCGAGTTTGTTATCACTTGAAGCTAACAAGACCAAAAGTTTTTCTTTTTCTTTATAGTTGATTTCGTAGGTAATCCCCTTGAAATCATAACGCCCTGCTGCTTCTTTTTCACTTTGAGCAATAGCGTCTTTGAACGCTTGAAGGTCAATTTTCGCGGATATGTCGAGTGAGTGTTCTGATGCCATATTGTAGTCCTATTTATAAATTATACTGCCATCAGAATGCCTCAAAGAGGTTTTTGTGCCCTTGAAGGTAATCCCAATTGGCTACGCTAACGCTGTGTTTCCCTGCGCAGAAAGCCCAAACACGACTAGCGTACTTTTTTATAACATTAGTATAACATATTAAAACCTTAATATTTTAAAAAGCGGGGCTTCCAAAATCCAATCCTCCAGCAAACATATTGGCCATACTAGGATCAATATATCCCATCACGCCGCTTTTAGTCCGTAGCATCCGTATGTCTTGAGCTGGGGCAATATTTTGGGGGCACACAGGGACACATTCACCGCACAGCGTACAGTCCCAAATTCCATTGACTTGGACCGCAGCGATTTTATCACCACACTTCTCTTCTCTTGCATCGCTCACATAACGCCACGTTCGAGTAAGAGCAAAGGGACCAATAAAATCAGGATTGATAGCATACACTGGGCACGCACTCATGCACGAAGAGCACAAAATACAATCACTCTGACGCTCAATTGACTCCATATCGTGAGCACTCACGTTTTGGCTAACACTTCCCTCGCTCCACGTGTGTGCTGTAGCGTTAAATTTACTAACATCGCAAGCATCCACGACTAAGTCACGTATAACACTCATGTTGCGCATCGGCTCCACAACGTCGCCATCAAGAGGTTTATATTCACACGCTAGAACTTCAGTCCCATTGACTACAACAGCGCAACTCCCGCACACACCACTGCGGCATGAGTGAGAGTAAGTAAGAGTGGGATCGATTTTGGTTTTTATGTGATTAAGGACTGTGAGGAGCGTTACACCCTCTAACTGCGTGTTATAGGTTTGCTTTTCATTATTACTACTTCGTGCGATCGTTATTGTCATTAGATCAACCTAATCTTTTTTCAGGACAGCCCAGACAAATCCGCCCAAACCAACCGTCGCCACAATGGCTAAAAATATTACCTGAAACCAATCCATCATTGTCATTGTGCAACCTCTTGTAAATCTTTTTCTTTAAGCTGTCCGCATGCCGCACTGATATCCAGCCCTTTGGAGTCACGTATCGTACACAATACACCATGAGTGGTTAGATACTCTTGGAATTTTACCATATCCCCACGAGACGGACGTCCGTAGTCGCTCCCCTCATAAGGATTAAAAAAGATTAGGTTAACTTTGGCTTTAATTCCGTGGAGCAACTTAACTAGTTTTTTTGCCGACACTAAATCGTCATTTTTATTTTTGATGACGAGATATTCAAACATCACCCGCTTGCGTGTATCGATGGGGAATCTCTTAACTGCATCGATGATGGAAGCGATATTGTACGCTTTGTTCATGGGAATAAGTTCACTGCGCAGCTCATCATCCACAGCATGCAATGAGATAGCAATGTGCACTCCCAAATCCATCTCACCCAATTTGTCAATTTTAGTACTCAATCCACTAGTGGAAACAGTTTGGCGCTTCCCTCCAATGCTTAACCCATCTTCATCTTTAAAAATCGTGATAGCTCGAGCAAGATTATCCAGATTATCCAGCGGTTCACCCATCCCCATATAGACGATATTCAGACGTTTGGAAGCCGCCAATCCATTATCTGCTTTGACCGCTAATACCTGAGCTACGATCTCACCTGCACTCAAATCTCGTGTAAATCCACCCTTGGCGGTGAGACAAAACGAACATCCTACCTTGCACCCTACTTGGGTCGAAACGCAGACGGTATAGCGAGCTTCGTTTTCGATATTTCCCTCATCATCGATGGACTCATCACGCATTTTGAGCCATACTGTTTCGATTGTTTTACCATCTCTCAACTCAAAAAGATATTTAATAGTTCCATCACTTGAGACTTCTTTACGAGCGATTTTGAGCGGGAGTATATCAAATTCATTGGAGAGCTCTTGGCGTAATGCCTTGGGTATATTTTGCATTTCATCAAACGTCGTAGCATACTGATGATAGACCCAGTTCCATATTTGTTTCGCACGAAACGATGGCTTTACCAAACTTGCAAGCTCGAGCTTTGTATAGTCTAAAATATTTTTTTTAATCATTTGTGTATCTTTTATGAGGGAGTCCGAAGGATATAGTTGCGTATTATATCCAAACCACCTTGAAGACGAATAGAGCCTTAAGCAATGAGCCCTTTGTTTTTAAGATAATCACGTAACAAAACCTTGGCAAAACCGTGGTTGGCGACAAAATCACGACGAGCATTCTCATCACAATAATTCGTGACACAAAACACACCACCTGCCGGTATTCCAAATGCTTGCGCTACGCGTAAAACACTAAAGAATTCCATATTTTCAATCCCCATCCCTAGTTCTACCATCTGCTTCATAGCCCGCTTGCTCGTGGTAATATAATTAGAACAATTTACTATAACATCTTTAACATCTTGTGTTTGTGCAGATATTACGTTATCGATTGGTGTATAGGCGTTATTATCTAAAAATCCCAACTCAATGTTAGCGGCTGTTTTAGATTCAACAACATCATGTATCTTATGCTCACCATAACTCCCAGCACTCCCGACAAAAAGTAAAAAATCAGGCTTCTCCATCAAACACAAACGAGTCAAACTCATTGCACTTTCAATCAAACCCACTCCAATAGGAAGTGCAAAATCAAACGTCTCGTTATTACCTGCACATACAATCATAATCTACTCACTTTTATCATACTATTATCGCAACTATTAATTTCGTGAAGCTTATCTTGAATTTTCTAAAACAAAACTGAAGACAATCACCCCCATTTAATCATTTTTGGTTACAATCTGACCAAAAAATATGCAGGAAAAACATGAAATTTTTTATCATTTTAATAATTTATTTATCACAAATTTATGCAGTTCAAGTAGGCAATGGAAAAAGCATCGTGCTTGTCACCAACTCATGCCAAGGAGGGATCTACGACCATAATCGACCACTACCCTTTCTCCCTCATCCAAACAATGACTCACATGGCTTTGTTATCCTCCCTATTGATTATCATGCAACACTGGAAAAGCGTGAGATTCAATGGTATACTCCCGATACAAACTTGACACTGGACTTAGATATCGTTCAAGCTCCCTATCCCACTGAAACATTAAGTGTCGATAGCACAAAAGTAACACCACCACCCCAGACGCTGGAACGTATCGCAGCCGAAAAAGCCGAAGCTGAACTAATCTATAACACCACTACCCCAAAACGTTATTGGAGCAACCCCTTCATTCGTCCCATCGATTCCAACACTACCAGTGAGTATGGATCACAACGCACTTACAATGGAATCCTCAAAAGCTATCATGGGGGAGTTGATTTTCGTGCTCGTACACCACTACCAATTCTCTCAAGCAATGATGGTGTAGTAGTACTGGCAAAGGATCGCTATTATTCAGGAGGGACTGTTATCATCGATCATGGAGAGGGGCTATATACATGTTATTTTCACTTTAGCCGTTTAGATGTCAACGTAGGAGATATCGTATCAAGAGGCCAAACCATTGGATTGAGTGGTGCAACAGGTCGGATTACGGGACCGCATTTACATTTTGCCATTATGATTCATGGTATCCAAACTGATCCCGTAGATTTGCTAACACAACTCAATAAACTGTTTGGGGAACAAGTGGTGTTTTAATCACACCACTCTTTCTCGTTGTCTTCATCGTCGTCATAATCATCTTCACAACAACTATCTT
>CAMBHX010000052.1 GCA_945867285.1 Sulfuricurvum sp. IAE1 | reverse complement strand
CCTAAATATTTGAGTGAGATTTTAGGAAAAACGTTCAAAACAGATCTCCCAAAAGGGACACCGATGCAGTGGGAGCTAATAGGGTGAACATCGCCGTTGTTTCCCATGATGCAGGCTCTAGCGAACTCTTATGTGCTCTAATATCTCACCATCTAGATGATGTTCAGTGGCACATTTTTGCACTCCCTAATAGCCCGATGGCACACATTTGCCAGCGTCTTAACCTCTCATTTTCTCCTATTAGCGATGGTGGCATGCCACTTGAAATACTCAAACCCGATGCGCTATTTTTTGGAACGGGGTGGCAAGATAAAATAGAACGCCCCTTTGTAGAACACTGCAAAAAGCACTGCATCCCTACCGTTGCCTTTTTGGATCACTGGAGCAACTATCGAGAACGCTTTGGCTACCCCAAAGATGGATGGGAAACAAATTGTGGTGATTTTACGGCGGTTCATGATGAAAAAGCGCTTATGCTTGCAACCTCATTGCAACTTCCCAATCCCATATCCCTCCCCAACCTCTATCTCCAAAAACTCATCAAAGATGCCTCAACCAAAACCATCACCCCAAACCAAAATCTCCTCTTTTTGAGCGAACCCACCGATGCGGTTGCCAAGGCTACTTATGGAAATGAAAATTATTGGGGATTTACTCAATACAGTGCACTGGAAGATATCCTACAAAACTTTGAAAATTTTGGTTGCGCAGGTCTTACTATTCGTCTGCATCCTAGTGAAACCGGAGCTGGCTTTAAAAAAATTACCAAAAAATATCCCCATATCCGCATTCAAATCAACGATGCTAAAACCTTTGATTTAATCTCTCAACTGCAAAGTGCACACATCATCATAGGCTTTGATACGATGGCACTCTATACCGCAGCACTCATGGGCAAAACAGTACTCTCTTATCTTCCAAGCCAATCCAGAGAATTTCTACTCCCACTCCCAAAACATCTACAGTTTCGCACCCTCTCACCACAAAAAATTTCAACGCTCACCCCGTGCGTAATCACAATCGATGATTTCGGTATGAATTTTGCTTTATTCTTACAAACGGTTATAGGCAAGAGCTAAATGGCACAACCTCTCAAAGCACTTATCATCGGAGCAGGCAGTATTGGTGGACTCATCGACGACCCAACATCCAAAAACATTGCCTCCCATGCCCACGCCTACACACAATGCCCCAAAACACAACTGGCTGCCATCTGCGAGCCAAACGAACTCAACGTCTTTGCTTTCATGGAGCGATGGGGTGAGGTTGAGCGCTATTTCTCCATTGATGAACTCCCGCTTGATGAACACTATGATATAGCGTCTATTGCCTCTATCACAAGCGCCCATTTTTCGCACCTCTCCACGCTAATGCGTCGTGACGACTGCACAATGATTTTATGCGAAAAACCGGTTGTAGCTACCAAAGAAGAACTCTCCAGTCTCCAAATGCTCCTTAAAAACAGCAAGAAGAAAATCCTTATCAATCTCATGCGCCGATACAATCCCGCCTTTATCGCTCTAGCAAAACGGATTCAAAAAGGGGATTTCGGGAAAAACCTCGGTTTCCAAGGGGTATGCACCAAAGGGTTACTCCACAACGGTTCTCATCTACTGGCAGTTTTGAGTCATTTTTTGGGTAATCTCAACACCATCAAGCCTTTTAGTGCTACTCATTGTCACGGTGATGTTTGTGGCGAATTCGGACTCTCTTTGGACGGTGGTGATGGAACCATTTCAGTACTTCAATCCCCTGATTATTCGTTGTTTGAGCTCACGCTATGGTTTGAGACAGAAGTGATCAAAATACTGGAGGGAGGCGAAAAGATTGAGCTCTATTCCAAAGTCCCCTCGCCTCTCTACAAAGGCTATTTTACCCTCGAACTGCACGAGACTATCATCACCAATCTCTCAAAATATGCGCTAGACTCTTTGGTCTTTCTTATCCACAAAAGCGATGAAAAATGTAAAGCCATCTTGAACGAACACCTCCAACTTCATGAGCGTATTTTTCAGACTATGGAAAAGGTATATCGATGAATAAATTAGCCATCAATGGGGGTTTAAAATTACGAACTATCCCATTTCCTGCTTACAATACGATTGGAATCGAAGAGGAAGAAGCTGTTTTACGGGTATTACGCAGTGGAAAACTCTCTACCTTTTTGGGAACATGGCATGATGATTTTTACGGTGGGCCCGAAGTTCGAGCATTGGAGAGCGAATGGGCAACGTATTTTGGAGCCAAACATGCCATTAGCGTCAACTCTGCCACCAGTGGTCTCTATGCTACAGTAGGAGCGTGCGGTATCTCTCCTGGAGATGAAGTCATCGTGAGTGCCTATACTATGAGTGCCTCGGCAACAGCAGCTCTAGTGTACGGGGCTATTCCTATCTTTGCCGATATCGAAGAGGACTACTACTGTTTGGATGTCAAAAGCATCGAATCCAAAATCACAGCCCGCACTAAAGCAATTATCGTCGTAGATATCTTCGGGCAACCCTATGATGCTCCTGCTATCAATGCTTTGGCTAAAAAACACAACCTTTTTGTCATTGAGGACACCGCCCAAGCACCAGGAGCGATGTTCGGAGATAAATTCGCCGGAACACTGGGGAACATTGGGATCTATTCCCTTAATTACCACAAACATATCCACAGTGGAGAGGGAGGGATCATCGTCACCGATGATGATGTGTTAGCCGATAAAATCCGGCTCATCCGCAACCACGCCGAAGCTGTATTGAGCGCCCGTGGCATCAAAGACAAAAGCGAACTCATCAACATGGTGGGTTACAACTATCGTATGACGGAAATCGAAGCCGCCATTGCACGCTGTCAGCTCAAAAAGCTCCCAGATTTACTAACTCAACGGTTAGCCAATACCCATTACCTCAATGAAAAACTCTCTCAAATCCCCTGTATAAAGGCCACAAAAATACGTCACAATGCCAAGCACGTCTTTTATGTTCATCCTCTACAGTTTGATTCTAGCCTAGCTGGAATGCACCGAAATCGTTTTATTGATGCCGTTAAAGCCGAACTTCCTCCGACCCTTTTGCGAGAAGAATCTACCGTACTATTGAGCTATGGTTATGTCAAACCGCTCTACCTCCAACCGCTCTATCAAGAACGTATCGCTTTTGGTCGTGACGGGTATCCCTTTAGCTTGAGTGACGTAACCTATCCCGCTGGATTGTGTCCCGTAACCGAAGAGATGCATTTTCACCGTTTGGTAACCCATGAGTTTATGCGTCCAGGGATGACCAAAGCTGACATGGACGATGTGGCAGATGCGTTTCAAAAAGTCTGGGACAATCGTGAGGAGCTGTTATGACGCTTCAAGGTAATCAGATTTATTTACGTCTGCTGGAACTCAGTGATGCTGATGGAAATTATCCCAACTGGCTTAACGATCCAGATGTATGTCGCTACAATTCTCATGGTGAGGCACTCTATACGCGTGAAATGGCAAAAGCATACATCACTAGCATTTCCAATAACCCATCTATACAAGTTTTTGCCATCTGCGAAATCCAAAACAATCAACATATCGGCAATATCTCACTACAACAAATTTCAGCCAAAAATCGTAGTGCCGAGTTTGCGATTTTAATCGGCGAACCCTCTGTTTATGGAAAAGGTATCGGATATGAAGCTGGAAAGCTTGTACTTAACCATGCGTTCAATACTTTAAAATTACATCGGATTTATTGTGGCACACACAGCGAAAATATCGCAATGCAACACCTTGCACTTGCATTAGGAATGGAACAAGAAGGAATACGGCGTGACGCGATTTTCAAAAATGGACAATTTACCGATATAATCGAATACGGTCTATTAAATATCAACCAAGTGTATTATCAAGAAATTTAAAGGATTAAAATGAATCAATACAAAACAGAACAAGAAAACTTTTGGGCAAGTGAATTTGGGAATGAATACATCAGCAGAAATCAAGATAAAGAGCTATTAGCCTCCAATACTGCATTGTTTTCTCAAATATTACATAAAACTAGAGGAGTTCGTTCAATTATTGAATTTGGTGCCAATATCGGGATGAATCTCCATGCCATTAAGTCTCTTCTACCTTTTGCTGATCTATCAGCAATTGAAATAAATACTCAAGCTGTGGAACATCTCAAAAAAATTGAAAATTTAACCATTTATCATCAATCAATTCTTGATTTTGTACCAAAAGATCAAAATGATTTTGTGTTTATCAAAGGGGTTTTAATTCATATTAACCCTGATATGCTGCCTGATGTTTATCAAAAGCTCTATGAAACAAGCAATCGATATATTTATATTGCTGAATATTATAATCCAACCCCTATGGAATTAAATTATCGTGGTCATACTGAAAAAATGTATAAAAGAGATTTTGCAGGAGAAATGTTAGATCTTTATCCTGATCTAGAGCTGGTAAATTATGGTTTTGTCTATCATCGGGATCCAGTCTTTATGCAAGGTGATATAACGTGGTTTTTGATGGAAAAAAAGGGATGCTAATGGACAATATTACACTACAGGCACTTCAAACTTTTCAAAAAAATCTTACCTTTTTTGAAACCCATCACAAAGTAGTTTTTGACAAAATTGTCCTTCTTAATCATCTTATAGATGAAGGAACTTATACCGAAAAATACGCTCTTGAATATCGTGACAATAGCTATTTTGACATTCAAGATCTCAAAACAAATGAATGGTTTTATGGTGAAAATAGCCAAGATCATTCAAAGAATACTGTAAATATGACAAATCTAAAACGTACAGGTGGTGTATTTCAGGCATTAAGATTCGTAGATTTTAGTTCTGAAATGCCTGATATAATAGATCAAAGCACACTACACTTTCACAATGCACTCTGGGCAACCATAAAAGTTATCGAATATCACAGAACTCATATTGCTAAAACAGACAATATGAAAACAGCCTTTAAGACTATTTTTATCTCTACTGGATTGGGATTACACATTGCTCCGCTTATTGATAAGTTACATACAAAACTAGTATTTATCACAGAAAAGGATTTGGAGATTTTTCGTCTCTCTTTATTTGTGACAGCTTATTCAGAGATAGCGACTTCGACCACTATCATTTTTTCTATCATGGAGGATGAATTTACCGAAAGAAAAAGTTTTATCAATTTTTTAGAAACAGGCAACAACTACAATCTCTATATTAAACATATTCCACTTATCAAAGAATATGAACCAATTTTACAGAGATTTCAATCACATGTTTTGTCTCAGAGTTTCATCATGTACGGATATAGTGCTATGCTACTTCGCTACATTGACTCTCCAAAATACCTAGCCAAAGATTACTCATTTTTAAATATTTCCAAGCGATACGACAATTCTTGGTTTTCAAATAAGCCAGTACTATTTCTTTTTTCTGGTCCATCGACAGGTAAAAATATAGAGTGGATACAATCCAATAAAAATCGCTTTATTATAGTTACCGCTCTCTCAACCTGCCGACTTTTACATAAATTTGATATTAAGCCCGACATCATTATCCACATAGACCCTGGTGTAGATGAGACAGCATTACTGTTTGAGGGTATGAATCAAGAATTTTACAATGACTGCATTGCTATCTTTGCTTCAAGCGTAGATGAAAAGACAGTATCTAGATTCCAAAAAAACAAGATACACTTTGTCGATCAAGATGGAGTGTTTAAAAAAGATTTTGGAAATCTAACCGCTCCAAGCGTTGGTGAATACACCTATGCGCTTTTTTTGGTTTTTGGAGCAAAAGAGATTTATCTACTAGGACTTGATTTGGCCCTTGATGCTAAAACATTCAATACCCACTCTGAGCTACATCCTTTTAGTTCAAAAGGGGCACTTGCCAATGACGAGGATACATCGTTCGACTATACAAAGAGGATTGAGTATGTTCAAGGCAACCTTTCACAGCAGGTTCCAACATTGGCTCTTTACAAGCTTTCCATTGGTGAGTTTGCAAGATTTACACTGCTACTCAAACAACAAGAGCAACATATTTATAATCTAGGAGATGGTGCTTACCTTAATGGCACAAAACCAACAGCAATAGATACAGTGTCGATTCAAAACTACAGCATCCTAAATAAAAATAGCACCAAGGAAGAATTGATAATATTTTTTAATAGTATTGCTTCGAAAAAATTCCGAAAAGAAGACAAAAGAACTATTAAAAAAGAGCTTGAAGAGGCAAAAAAACTTGTACGTATCATCAAAGTTCATCAGAAAAATTCATATTTGTCATCCTCACAATACCTTGATGCTATTGCTTTATTAGCTCGAGATCTTTCCGATATGGAATACCAAACAAACTCATGTCTAGCGCAAGTCTATTATGAGTATTTTCAAATTGTCTTAAGTTATATTTTTGATCTCTTCAATACCGAAGATACTGAAAATTCCAACAAGCATATCACTCAAATAGAGACCATTCTAGTCAAACAACTCCTCAAAATGTCAACACTGTACATCACAAAATTAGAAGGCTATTTAAAATAGTCTTCTAGCTCACACAATATTGAATTTGGCGAGAAAATTCTCGAAATAGTCTAAAAAATCATTAAGCAGCACCAGAAGAAAAAATTTGCAAACGCTTCAGCCTATCTAGCCTCTTTATCTCAGTTTTCATGGGATTTGGGGGACATGGAGTATAAAACCAATTCTGATTTAGCACAAGTCTATTATGAATATTTTTCTATTGTGATGAGCTATATCTTTGACCTTTTCAACACCGTAGAGCTTGAAAAACCAGAGAAGCATGTCGTTGCAATCGACGCCATTTTGGTCAAAAAACTCCTCAAAATGTCAACACTCTACATCACAAAATTAGAGGGCTATTTGAAATAGCCTCTCTAGGTGTCTAATTTACGCTTTGCTGTTTATGTAGTATGTTTTTAACTGCGTATAAATTGCCTCTATATGGCTTTTTTCATTAAAAATCTTATTGAGCACTATCGACATATCCTCGGGATCATCATCGTATTGATGAGAAAGTTCATTGCGAATATCACGAAGAACTCTCCAACTTTGTGCATCATCGATAAGCAGTAGTTTCTCCATCCTGTTCAGAATATCAACAAAAGGTTTCCCTTCAACCTCTTCATCTAAAAACAAAAGTAATGACTTAAACAACTTTTCACCCATAGTGTCTTGAAGCTTTGCAAATCGGAATAGATACTGATCGATATGCTCAACCTCTTCCTCGCTTAATTCGACGTATTTCTCTACAGTCAAAGGCAACATTACAGCTGCTTTACGATAGGCTGAGTTCATTCGGCTTAGATGCTTATCACACTCTGCAAAAATCCTTTCCAGCCTCTCAAAAATAAGAGCTCTCACAACTTAATTCCAGTTCTAAGTGCTTCTTTCTCAATACTTCTATTTTTGTCTTTTGAGAGCACGAGATCAATTTGTTGATCTCCCAAAAATGTTTTTAACTTCGACAAAAGAGTTATTTTTTTATCGAATAAGTCACAATAAGGCTCATTCGAATTTGGGACAACATACAAATCAATATCTCCACCTTTTCGCAAGTCGTCAACACGGCTTCCAAACAAGTATATTTCTGCACCGCTTCCAAAAATTTCACATCCAACTTGTTTAATAATATTTTGATGTTCTTGAATCAATCTCATTATCTATCCTTAAAGAGTAAATTATACATCAATTCTATTGTAGTGCTCATAAAGGACAAGAAGAAAGAAAAAGAAAAAACGCCCAGCAAGTGCTGAGCATCAAAGTAAAATACTAAGACTATTGAAGAAGTTTTAGTACATTCTGCTGAACAGCATTAGCTTGAGACATAGCATAAGAGCCAGACTGAGCCAAGATGTTAAATTTAGAGAAGTTTGCACTCTCCGCCGCGAAATCAACGTCACGAATGTTAGACTCAGCCGCTTTCACGTTTACTTGAGTAACAGAGATGTTGTTGATCGTAGAAACGATTTGATTTTGAACAGAACCGAGGTCTGAGCGGATAGTATCAAGGTTGGTAATCGCAGCTGATACAGTATCGATAGCTTTCATCGCACCCTCAAGTGTTGTTACGTCGATGTTTGAGAGGTTACTAAACTCTTCATTGCTCAAACCAACAGAACCAGAATTAGTAGTGTTAAGATTTAGCGTAGAATCTGCTCCAATTCGCCCTGCAGTTGCTCCCGTCCCTTTAAGAAGCTTCATGTCTTCTGCGAGTGTAATAGCTGCAGTTGTTGTAATATCAGTAGTCAATACATCCCCAGCTTTTAGTGCTACCCCTGTTTGTGCAGCTGTTGTATCTTGACCCAATACAACACCCGCTTTTAGAATTGTTCCGGTACCAAGCGTAGAACCTGCCGTTACTAGCATATCATCAGTTAAGTTAGTGTTGGCTGCAACAGAGAAAGAACCACCTATCGTTGAGCCTTTTGCCATGATAGTATTTGATACTAAAGTAGAACCTGCTTTTAACTGTGTTGCCGTACTCGTAGTCATGTCAGCATTATTCTGAGTATCTCCACCAAGAGTCGATCCAGCTTTAAGGATAGTCGCAGAAACCAAAATTGACCCTGCTTTCATCACTGCATCTTCTGAAATCAAACTATTTCCAGTCGTCGCAATATCCGAACCAATCACAGAACCTGTATTGATCGTTGACCCCGCAGCAATTGAAGCAGCAGCTGCCGAAGCATCATATTTCATCGTCATATCTGAAGTCAATGTTAAATCAGCTGTTAATGTAAAGTCAGTAGTAAGCACATCACCCTTATTGAAGGTAGTAGTACCATCTGTGAAAGTTTGTTGAATCACCGTTCCCGAATCAAACTTAGTACCACTTTTCAAAGTAGACCCTGCAGTGATCAATGCATCTTGAGCTAATGCCTCAACGCCAACATTGACAATTGAACCTCCGAGTTTGCTGCCTTGTTCAAATGTACTTCCAGAAATAATGGTTGAACCCGCTTTAACTGTAGTATCCAAAACTGTTGTAACCGAACCAGTAGAAGTCAAATCTCCGCCTATGACAGTTCCTGCTTTAATAGTACTACTTGCTTCAATCGTAGAACCAGCCGCCAAAACAGAATCTTTTACCATAGTTGTGTTACCTGTGGATGTTATATTTGCACCTACAGCACCTGCGCCAATTCCTTCAATTTGAAATGTTGATGAACCTGCTTGAACAAGCTCGATATGTCCGACAGTGCTCATCTCTTTGGCAGTTGCACCCATTACTGCGGTATCACCTTCAACCTTAATAGCTCTACCATCAGCTGAAGAAAGTGTCATTTTTCCATCACTGCTTAACGTTGCAGACACTCCAGTTTCAGTTGTTTTTGAATTGATAGCATTCAATAAAGTACCATCATTATCATTCCTAGCAACATTGACAGCACCAATCAAAACACCATTGATAGCAAAATCATTTCCAGTAGTGCCTGCGCTTACTGCGGTGTCCGAAGATGATTTAACTACAGCTTTTGCAGTTATACCAGTATCAGAACTATAGCGGTTAATCTCATCTGCCAACTGACCCATACCGTTGTCTGGATTGTTGTTATACTGAATATCAACCGTTTTTAAAGTAACACTTTCACCAGTAGTAGCACTTTTTAGCGTAAGCTGAATCTCTCCACCTTGTTCACTACCAGCACTCAGCGTAGCTCTGCTTGTTTGACCGATTTGATTTGTTTCAGCTGAAGCGATTGAAGATTTGATACTTTCATTCGCATTTGCACCCATTTGGAACTCTTTGTTGACAAATGTACCTGAGAGAAGTTTTTGACCATTGAACGACGTTGTCTTTGCAATAGTGTTCAACTCCTCCATTAGTTTACCAATGTCTTTTTGAATCGCCAAACGTGATGCAGTGTTTTGTCCATCTGAACCCGCTTGGATTGATTTGGTTTTGATAGTATCGAGAATTTTTGAATACTCGCTCAATGCACCATCCGCAGTTTGAATCAATCCGATAGCATCGTTACCGTTTGATACCGCTTGACCCAATGAGTTGGCTTGTGAACGAAGTGAGTTTGCAATCGTAAGACCTGATGCATCATCAGCCGCTGTATTGATACGAAGACCTGAACTCAATTTTGAAAGAGAGCTATCCAGGTTACGATTATTCATCGTACTTTGTGTGTGTGCGTTCATTGCCGCAACGTTTGTGTTAATTCTAAATCCCATGATAAATCCTTAATTTATGCTTCTACGCCAGTGCGTGATCAAGAAGGATTAAAGCAAAAAAAGTTCCAAAATTATAGATATAAAGAAAAAACTGAGGTAAGAAGAAGAATCAGGCCGAAGCCTGATAAAGAGGAGAGAACTACTGAAGCAGTCTTAGGACGTTTTCAGAGAAATGTATTACGCAGTCAAGCGACTGCTAAACGATCTTGCTACTATTGTAGCAATCTCAATACATTTTGTTGAACAGCATTAGCTTGAGACATAGCATAAGAGCCAGACTGAGCCAAGATGTTAAATTTAGAGAAGTTTGCACTCTCCGCCGCGAAATCAACGTCACGAATGTTAGACTCAGCCGCTTT
>CAMBHX010000051.1 GCA_945867285.1 Sulfuricurvum sp. IAE1 | reverse complement strand
AGCTTGGAGCAATTTACTACTATTGTAAACCATTATTATGAGCTTTATTATGTCCTAAATGGAGTAGAAGCACAACGTTTTAAGCTCCCATGGAAACAAAAGAACTTCTAAACTTAGATTCCAACGCGATCTTCCATAGCTTTGGAAAGTGAGAGAATATCGACGTTTTCCAAGCTCACACCTGTTGGGACACCCTGGGCTATGCGACTAAATCGGACATCACACTCAATGAGCTTATCTTCGATGTACATCATCACTCCTTGATTGGCTATAGAGGGTGTCAGCGCAAAAATCACCTCTTTTATCCCGCTGCACACGATTGCCTTGAGATGATCGACGTCCAATTCATTGATAGAATCCAACACAAAATATCGCCCATCAAAGAGTCCATTTTCTTCAAACATCAAAATCTCTTTGGCATTTTCTACAATGCACAAAATCTCATGATTTCGTCGTTCATCGCTACATATTGAACACAATTCGTCTTCTGACAATCCACCACATGATCGACATCGCTTGAGACTGACAATAGCATTTTCGATTGCATGAGCAAGCTTGATTGCCCCAAATGTATCATGAATAACAAGATGATATGCTAATCGAACTGCTGATTTTTGACCAATAGAAGGGAGTTGTTGAAGTGCATCAACAAGATTATTAAATTTTTCTAATGAATGTTTCATGCCAATAGTATAGCAAAGCCTATTCCAAAAAATTCGGATGCTTATGGTATAATTCGCAAAAAATATCTAGGAATTATGCGTGGAAAATCTAAGTTATTATGAAATACTCGAAGTCAGTAAAAATGCAAGCGGTGACGAGATCAAAAAAGCCTACCGCAAAATGGCAAAACTCTACCATCCTGACCGCAATCCCGGTGATGCAACGGCTGAGACAAAGTTCAAATTTTGTAACGAAGCCTATCAAGTACTTAGTGATGATCAGCAACGTAGCGTTTATGACCGATACGGTAAAGAGGGACTTCAAGGCGGTGGCGGACGTCGTTCATCGGGTGGATTCGATGACTTAGGATCTATTTTCGAAGAGATGTTCAATGGTTTTGGAGGCGGTGGACGCTCACGTCAATCACGAGCTCCATCGGATAAATTTCCACTTGATATGGGTGTTGAAATGACCATTAGCTTCAAAGAAGCTATTTTTGGATGTGAAAAAGAGGTCACTTTTAGCGCCAAAACGTCATGTAAAAGCTGTAAAGGGACAGGCGCTAAAGATGCCAAAGTCACTAGCTGTAGTCAGTGTGGTGGTCGTGGACAAGTACATGTTCGCCAAGGTTTTATGACGTTTGCTCAAACCTGCCCTGCATGTCATGGAGAGGGGACCATGCCTAGTGAAAAATGTACCGACTGTAAAGGCAAGAGCTACACCGAAACAAAAGAAAGTGTAACCGTCAAAGTTCCAGCAGGGATTGATAACGGTAATCGTCTAAGAGTCTCTGGACGTGGGAATATGGGCAAAAATGGGGTACGTGGTGATTTATATGTCACATTTGAAGTACAAGATGACAGTCACTTTATCCGTAATGGCAATGATATTTATCTCGAAGTGCCTGTCTTCTTTACACAAGCAATATTAGGTGAAAGTATCACGATACCCTCTCTTATGGGTGAGTTAACGCTTGAGCTTGAAACAGGCACCAAGGACAAACAGCAGTATCGTTTTCGTGGACAAGGAGTTGCAGATGTTCACGGACGTGGAGGCAAAGGTGACATGGTTGCCCAAATCACCCTCACCTACCCAAGACGTCTGACAAGTGAACAAGAAGAGTTGCTCCAAAAACTCCAAGAGAGTTTCGGAATCGAATCTAAACCTCACGAGTCTTTATTTGAATCAACCTTTGACAAAGTAAAAGGGTGGTTTAAGTAAGTCATACAATAGCCATTCAAACCAAATCAACCAAAAAACAAAAGAAAAAATGTAGTTTTTAAATCATATGAGGGTCAAAACAAAGCTAATGCTTTTAACGACGTTTGAGAAAATTTCTAACGCTCTCTACAACTCTCAACCCGACTTACATTTCTACTGCTGGTATCAATCTTTTATCCACGTTTTGTATCCCGCTTGAAATATGCCAGAATAATTACAATTGCAATAATTGCATACGTAATGGGAACAAATTCAGGCACCGGAACAGGATCACCTTTGGCGTACGAGTGCATCCCTGCTAGATAATAGTTAACACCAAAATAAGTCATCAATACCGATGTGAATGAGAGAAGTGATACAACACTAAAAATATAATCACTGTATGCTCCCTTGATCATTCGTAAATGTATCACAACAGCATATACCAAAATAGTTACCAATGCCCACGTTTCCTTTGGATCCCAACCCCAGTAACGTCCCCAGCTCTCATTAGCCCAAACTCCACCCAAGAAGTTCCCAACCGTAAGAAGCACAAGACCAATAATCAAACTCATCTCATTGATCGCATTGAGTTCTTTGATAGCAAGATTGAGCCTGCCTTGATTATCACTATTTTTGAGAATAAAGAGGATAAGAGTAATCATCCCAAGCAATGCTCCAAGACCCAAAAAGCCATAACTTGCAGTAATCATCGAAACATGGATACTTAACCAATAAGATTGCAATACCGGTACAAGATTGGTCACTTGCGGGTCCATCCAGTTGAGGTGTGCCACAAATAAGATCAATCCACTCATAATACCAGTAGCAGCAAGAGTAATCGCCGATTTACGTGAGAAAATAAACCCAGCCAATACAGTTGCCCAGCCAATATAAATCATCGATTCATATCCATTTGACCATGGTGCATGCCCTGAAATATACCAACGCATCGCAAGACCTGCTGTATGTGCCACAAAAAACAATACCAGTAATCCCAATGTCGCACGGCTAAAAAATTCTAATTTGAAACTAGGTTTGAGAATTTTAACAAACGATAAAATCAACAAAACAAAACCTACTGAAAAATAAAGTGGCCATAATTGCTCAAAAATATTAGTTTTATTATAAAAAATTTCGACAGCTAGTTTATTTTGCGAAGGATAGACACTTGCACCTGCAAAATGTTGATATTTCTCAATCAATCCCAATGCTTTATCAGCAGCAGCCCAATCACCAGACTTCAACGCATTGTCAATCGATCCAAAATACCCCATTGCCATTATTTTTACCATCTGAGCATCTTTGGGTGGCAATGTTTGTAACGCTTCGATAGTAGCATCCCATTTGGAGTTTTTATCATTGGGTATAGGCCACATTCGTATCAACGAACCGGTATATACCATATACGCAACATTGACACGCTCGTCTACTTGCAACAATGCTTTATCGAACTTGGTACGCTTCGCTGGTGCTTTTTGGTTAGCCTCTTCAACTAAACGAGCAAGCTTATAACCTGCAATCTCATCGGGAAATTCAAAAAATTGTGAAAAAGCAGCTGTTTTTGTCTCATCACTAACTCCAATTAGCTTATTTATCTCTTTGTCACCCAGTTTGATAACCGCTATTTCTCTCCATGCATCAGGGCGAATCATCATCCCAAGCACCACTTGATTAGGGCTTAATCCCATTACGTCACCACTACGACCCAGCTTGGCTACTATCTCACGACTAAGAGTATCCATAGGTTTCATACGCCCACTGCTGTCTTGAACAACTAGTTTTCCGAATTTGTCTGCATGTGCTGCATCAAAACTTTTGGCGGCTTGGACAACAGGGTTTTCTTCATCATTAGCATGGAGATTAACGCTCCCAAAAGCCAACAGTAAAACCCCAAGCGATGTCACCACTTTTTGAGCGCCCAATTTTTTGAGCTTTTCACTCAAACCATTAAAGCGTCCATTTTTGAGTACCAACACCGTGAAAAGTCCCAATGCCAACAGTAAATACCCAATATAAGTAATCAACGTCCCAGGATCTTTATTCACTGACAATACAGTCCCTAGTTCATCTTGGTCATACGAAGATTGAAAAAAGCGATAATTTTGATAGTCCAAAATATGATTCATGTAGATACGATAAGGCATTGTTATTCCTGCACTTGTATCGGTGAGTGTCACCTCACTGGCGTACGATGCTGGTGACATCGATCCTGGATAGCGTTCCAACTGAAAATCATTAAGAACAATCGAAAAAGGGAGTTCTCGCTCAATCGAGCCATAGCTTACACTTACCACAGTATCTCCCATATATAGGGTTGTGACCTCACCAATCACACCTGACGAACCCAAAACCACCATCTCTTCTTTTTTACCCTCTTGGGCAATTGAGAGCGTTAATGCGTCATTCCCTTCACCTTTAGGCCCTTTGGAAGGACTCGACACTAATTTCATGGAGGCATGAGGTATAAATGAACGCAATACAAAACTGCTTTGAGCTGTTTGATAAAGTGTTCTTTCGGCCAAAATATTTTTACCTGCTGCTACTAATGTCGTTTTTTGCGTCTCCATACTCAAAGCATTAAGTGAGGCTGGTGAAGTCATCGATACACCATCACCCTCAACATGAAGTGTTATCACAGGCTTTTCAAATGTTTTATTGGATTCAAAATCTAAAACCATATCATTGGCTTCAAAAAAGTCACCTTTTTTCAAACTGACTTGCTTACCGCCTGTTCCAGCTGTAATCATCATGTTCAAAATCGGTTCACCTTTGGGGTCAGCAACCGCTTCATAACGGGCATTTCCCATATAATCTTCAAGCTTTACAACAACATTATCATCACCGACTTTGAGCTGTTGTTCAAAATGATTCATTGAGCGCTTGGAGAGAAACAAAGGTAAGCTGATCTCACTTGTCTGCTCACCTTTGGCTATACTCACTCTCAAATACGGCTCTGCGCTTACAATGACACTACTGCTCTCACCCTCACGAATATGCATTACCCCCTCATAACCTGCATAACGTGTCACGCCAGCACCTACAAGAATAATTAGAAAAGCAACATGAAACATAAAAACAAAGAGCTTTTCTTTGCGTGCCATATTAAATTTCAAAATATTAAGAATAAGGTTAATGGCAAGCATACCTAACAATATTTCAAACCATAGGGCATTATAGACATCAGCTTTAGCCGTCATTGTCCCATAATCATTTTCAATAAAAGTAGCATAACCAATTGAAAATGCAAAAACAAGCATCAATCCTGCCATCATTTTGAGTGAACTAAAAAAAGAGTGTATTTTGGTCATAAAAGCGCCTAGTGTAATAATATTGGCGCTATTGTAGTGAGTGTTAGGTAAAAATATGTTAACGAGGTGTTAATACCTAAACCCCTTCAAGCATCATCGCTTCAGAAAGTCGTTTGAAAGCCGCAATATTAGCCCCATCAACAAAATTTCGCTCCCTTCCATACTCACGTGCTGTCAATGCTACTCGTTTATAGATTTGACACATAATTTCATTAAGCTTGCGATCTACTTTTTCAAATTCCCATTTTTCCATTGAAGCATTTTGAGACATCTCAAACTCACTTACTGCCACCCCTCCAGCATTTGAAGCTTTACCTGGAGCAAACAAAATATTATTGCTGTGAAAAAGAGTAATCGCCTCTGGAGTCGTAGGCATATTTGCCCCCTCAACAACAGCTCGCACACCATAACCTATAAGCGAATGAGCGTCATTAAAAGTAAGTTCATTTTGAGTAGCGCATGGGAAGGCGGCATAACAACTATAACTCCAAACTGCATGAGCATCAAAAGGATAATTTTCTTTTTTGGTATAAATCGAGCCATAGCGCTGTGTTGAATAGTTCTCCAGTGACAGTCGTCGTCCATCTCCCTTAAGAGCTTTCAATAATCCCAAATCAATACCGTTAGGGTCATAAATCGTTCCATCACTATCACTGCACGTCACTACATTGGCGCCCAGATGCTGAAGCTTTTCAATCGTATGTAATGCCACGTTACCGGCACCGCTCACACAACACGTTTTTCCCTGCAACGTCTCACCGTATTCTTCTTTGAGCATTTCAGAGGCAAAATAAACGACACCATATCCTGTGGCTTCGGGACGCATCAACGAACCGCCAAAAGCGTAAGGCTTTCCACTCAAAACACCATCATAGGTATGGGTCATTCGTTTATATTCACCAAATAAATACCCAATTTCTCTAGTACCAACACCAATATCTCCTGCCGGGACATCCACACGAGCACCGATATAAGGATACAGTCCGCGCATAAACGCATGACAAAACTTCATGATCTCAAAATCACTTTTCCCTTTGGGATCAAAATCGCTTCCCCCTTTGGCACCACCAATAGGCAATCCCGTAAGAGAATTTTTAAAAATTTGCTCAAAAGCTAAAAATTTCAATATTCCAGAGTTAACACTGCTATGAAAGCGAAGTCCACCTTTGTAGGGTCCAAGCGCATTGTTGAACTGTATACGGTAGCCGTTATTGATACGAACTTTGTTATTATCATCGAGCCATTGAACTTTAAATCGGATAATACGATCAGGTGTAATAAGCCGCTCCAAGATAGCATACATCTCATAGCGATTATCATTGTTCAAAATAGGCTCAAGTGAACGAAAGACTTCGTTTACTGCCTGAATAAAAACATCATCCTTTGCACAATTAGTACGCTCTAAATTTTCTATAATCTTTTCAATCATCAAAAACAACCTTTTTTATGTCATTATAGTACAATTTGATTACAAAAGAGTATGAATCTCCAGTATCTATACTGCTAACTTTAGGGGGTTATACGGGTGAAAAGCATATTAAAAAGCCAACTAAAACTCACACTGTTATGCAAAGCATCAGTGTGTGACATTAATAACTTTTACGGTTTCCTTCTTTGCGCTGCTTATTGCTTCGCCCGTTCCGCCCCGTATCACCTTTAGTGTTGTGATTACGGCCACCGTCTTGCTGTCTGGTTCCACGTTCACGTTTTTGCCCTTGAGGTTTTCCACTGGGCGAATGATTGCCCTGACTAAGCCCGCGTCCTTGTAAAATTGGCATCGCAATAATCGCTGGATCGGGTTCAAAACCTGCAACGATTTCACGATCAAATTTTTTACCAATCAAACGTTCAATGCTCTTGAGATAGTCATACTCATCCACACAAACCAGAGAAATAGCTTCACCCTCATTTCCAGCACGTCCGGTTCGACCGATTCGGTGAACATAATCTTCAGCAATATTGGGTAATTCAAGATTAACGACGTGAGGAAGCTGATCAATATCCAAACCACGTGCTGCAATATCGGTTGCTACGAGGATACGTACGCTACCTGCTTTGAAATCTGCCAATGCCTTGGTACGTGCAGCTTGACTCTTATTTCCGTGAATAGCAGTGGCGCTGACGCCGATTTTTTGAAGATAATCGGAGAGTTTATTGGCTTGGTGCTTAGTGCGGGTAAAGACCAACACTTGCTTCCAATTCTTTTCCACTGCCAAGTGTCCAAAAAGGGCACTTTTACGAGCACAATCAACCAGAATAACCCGTTGTGTCACTAACTCACTGGACGTATTACGACGTGCCACTTCAACAATAGCTGGATTACGTAAAATCGATTCACACAGACCTTTGATATCATCCGAATAGGTTGCTGAAAAGAGAAGATTTTGACGTTTTTGTGGTAACACCGAGATAACACGGCGAATGTCTTTGATAAACCCCATATCCAACATACGATCCGCTTCATCCAAAATCAATATCTCTACGTGACGCAAATCAATCGTCCCTTGTGACATATGATCCAACAATCGCCCTGGAGTAGCAATAACAATATCCACTCCTTGACGCAAAGCCGCCACTTGAGGCTGCATTCCAACCCCTCCAAAAATAATAGCGCTTTTAAATTTGAGGTATTTACCATACAACTTGACACTCTCACCTACTTGCGCTGCGAGCTCTCGTGTCGGAGTCAATATCAATGCACGAACTTGACGTGGTGCTTTGATATTATGGGTTTTACGGGATAAAATTTCCAACATGGGTAACGTAAATCCTGCTGTTTTCCCTGTACCCGTCTGAGCACCAGCGAGCATATCACGCCCTTCTAGGATATAGGGAATTGCCTGTGCTTGTACAGGTGATGGAGCAGTGTAGCCTTGGTCAGAAATTGCCTTTAAAATAGGCTCTGAGAGTTTTAAATCAGTAAATAACATAAGTTGCGTTTCCTTTGGGTGATTCAAGCAGACAAACAATGCAAGGTTATTAAAGAGTGCAGATATTGAGCAGCTTACGGATTTTCCGTTTTTAATAGCCGCATTATAGCGAGTTTTATCCCTATGGCGTTATCAAATAATTTTGATTTTAAAAGAAGTTGTGATAGTCTAAACAATAAGCTTTTATCTTAAAACGGTAAAATTTTAAAGTATATAGTACAGTTGTGAATGATTTTTGCTTTATCGTTATTATAGAGACGAAATAAAAGATATTTTTAAAGGTTTAACTTGTTCGATTTTTTTAAAAAGAAAACCGAAAAAACTCCAGCGCTTCAGGCTGTAGAGACTCCCAGAGATTTTACTAATTCGATTGGAATGGAGTTTCTCTATATTGACGGTGGAGAATTTATAATGGGGAGCAATCCACAGTATTGTGAGGGAGGCGATGTCGAATCTCCTGCTCATTCAGTCAAACTAAACGGCTTTTGGATTGCTAAATATCCAGTAACACAAGAACAGTATTTTAAACTCACCCGTGTCAATATTTCATTTTTTAAAAATAATAAGGTCGAAGAAGAGAGTTCTCGATACCATCCAGCAGAGCAGGTAAATTGGTTTGATGCCAAAGCGTATACCGAACTTCTCAACCGATACGAGGGGAAAAAACGCTTTTATGCACTGCCAACTGAAGCGCAATGGGAATATGTTGCCAAGGCAGGTGGAAATACCCGATTTACTTTTGGGGATTCAGAAGCACAGCTCGATGATTATGCTGTATATGAATACAGTGTCAACTCAAGAACAGCTGTAGTCGGAAGCAAACTTCCAAACCGATTAGGAATTTATGATCTATTGGGTAATGTATGGGAGTGGTGCGAAGATGACTTTTTTGCCAACTACAACAATGCACCAAATGATGGAAGCGCTCGCATAGGAGGTAAAGAGAGAGAATCTTTCAAGGTACGTCGTGGAGGAAGTTATAAAACAGGCTATCTGTGTCTTCGAAGTGCATTTCGAGGATATTCTCGACCTGATTTAGTATCCAACGATATCGGATTTCGACTGGTAATCAATGGTAATCCGCTTATAGTATAAGCTACTTCAATCTCGAAGTCTTGAAAATAAAATGATCTTTATGTACAGACGATCCACTTTTTATATTTTATTGACAACATGATTGCGCCAACAAACCACCACGAAGTGATTCACTCATTTCATCACTCACTAATTTTTTAACAATAGCCAATCCAAAACAAATAGCCGTTGCAGGACCACGAGAGGTCATAATATTGTCCGTCTCTACAACATTATCTTCCTCTTGGTAACCATCCACATCGATTTGCTCCTCAACGCTAGGATAACAGGTATACCCCGCTTTGAGCACACCTGCTTTAAACAACGCAAAAGGAGCAGCACAAATCGCCCCAATCCATTTATTTTTAGCATTCATCTCTTTGAGAATTCGTTGTACATTAACATCGCTCGCCAACGCATTGGTTCCACCCCATCCGCCGGGTAAAACAATCATATCCATATCATTCATACACACCGAAGTAATCTCACAATCGCATTGAACAACAATCCCATTGGCACCCTTGATGAGCATTTCATTAGTGAGAGACGCCATTATTACGTCAATACCACCTCGACGCAACACATCAATAATGTTCACCGCTTCAATCTCTTCAAAACCTGTCGCAATGGGGATAAGAACTTTTGGCATAAATTTTCCTTTGAAAAAAGTTATTTCACTTTTTCCATGTATTCACCCTCAACGGTGTTGACACGAATCATATCGCCCTCAAGCAAGTGATACGGAACTTGAACCACTGCACCTGTTTCAAGTGTTGCTGGTTTTTTTGAACCGCTTGATGTATCACCTTTGAAGTTTGGTGGAGTCTCAGTAATCATGAGTTCCATAATCTCAGGTGCTTCAACGCTAATGGCTTTGTTGTTATGGAAAACGATTTGTACGCTTGTGCCATCTTTGATCCATTTGCTTGCATCTTCACACTGCTCGTAACTCAGACCCAACTGCTCAAAGCTCTCGTTGTCCATAAACTGCAACATTTCACCATCGTCATACAAATATTGCATCGTTGTGTGTGCCATATTAGGGACTTCAAACTTATCACCTGCATGAATAGTTTTCTCAACTACTTTACCGTTTAAAAAACTTTTGACTTTACAACGGACAAATGCCGCCCCTTTACCTGGTTTTACGTGTTGAAAATCAATTACTCTATACGGAACGCCTGAAATCTCCAAACGAACCCCTTTTTTAATATCACCCATGCCAATCGTTGCCATAATTCTTCCTCATAATATAATTAACTAACCCTACACACTTTTACAAAAAAAGAGGGTGACACCTCTCTAAAATCTCAAAAAATTTATTTTTTGTAGCTTTAGGGGGTTGTAGGGACATTTGTCCCTGCCACCAAAACGGATAAATTCGTTTTGGTGCGTAACACCAGTAGTGGTCGAATTTTACCGCAATTAACCTCAATTTTCAAACCCTAATAATATCTGTGGTATCATAAAGCTTAAAACGTTGTTTTTAAACTTTTTTATGGCATAATTTTTTATACTTATTATAAGCATCACAAATATATCACAAGGATGGAAACTTTCAATGACCCCACTCTTTCGACACCTTGGCTTACTATCTTTATTCTCTACTATGCTACTCAATGCGGCACCTCTAACACTTGACGAGGCTATTGC
>CAMBHX010000050.1 GCA_945867285.1 Sulfuricurvum sp. IAE1 | reverse complement strand
TATACCATCTTGTTATCAAGTGGTGTATCTTCAGTAGCATAGAGCAAAGGTATTGTTTACTCCAACTCAGGGGTGATTAATTTCATATCGAACTCCTTGTATAGGTTGGTTTCGATATTTTTATTTCTATGGTAAAGAAAAATTATTATTGGAAGTAGTATAGAAATAACACACAAAAAGCCATAGAATTGTGAACCTACGACTATGGAGTTAACAGTTAGAATCGGTATCTATGAAATTAGAATTTTTAATCCGTGAAAATTGTAAAATGAAAACGTGCCTATAAATAGGCAATAAAATTGAAAATGGAGCATCCGAAATAGGGCAGTGATCGTGATAATTTTAGTAAGGATTTTTGAGATGGAATGGATAAAAGTGTTGAAGAAAATCGGGGCAGGAAAATTGGATCAGAGAAAGAATAAGTCATAAGTATTTTTAATGAACATTAAAAACAAGAATGGTCGTTAAAGTGGCTATTTAAGGGAGTTTAATTGGTTGCGGAAGCCAGATTTGAACTGACGACCTACGGGTTATGAGCCCGTCGAGCTACCGGGCTGCTCTATTCCGCGATGCTTAAAGTGTTGTAAAAATAAGTGTTTTAAATATTAGAAGAAATAATATCTAGGGGTTGGTTGCGGAAGCAGGATTTGAACCTACGACCTTCGGGTTATGAGCCCGACGAGCTACCGGACTGCTCTATTCCGCGGTAAGTGTCATTCGACAATAAGTGGATGGGGTAGGAGGACTCGAACCTCCAATCTACAGTACCAAAAACTGTTGGCATACCATTTGCCTATACCCCAACATTGCTGTTGTGAGGCCGAAATTATAAACATTTTTTTGTTTTTTGTCAAGGGTTTTGAAAATTTTTTTGCTCATTTGTAATTAGAATACAATATGATAGCTTTTTAACCCTTTTTGACTATAATCGCACTGAGATACTACTAGGACAATCGAAAAGCCTTTTTTTTCGTCACTTTAGAGTACTGCAAAGGTAAAAAGCGTACGTCAAAGCCAAATGTTTGGTATTTATAGCTTTGAAACCAAAGGCTGTATGCGTAAGCATAGCGAAAGAAGTCCTTGCCGCCAAATGGGCTTTGCTCATTTGGTGTATAACATTTAGCAAATAAAAGAGAATAATAATGTCAGCAATACAACGTGTACAAGAAGCTATTGAAGAGTTTAGACGTGGTCGTATGGTGATCATGGTCGATGATGAGGATCGTGAAAATGAGGGAGACTTGGTCTATGCATCGGTATTTTCGACTCCTGACCATGTTAACTTTATGGCAACGCACGCCAAGGGATTGATTTGTGTGGCGATCAATCCTTCAATCGCACAGCGTTTAAACCTCACCCCTATGGTCAAATCTAATACATCGATGCATGAAACAGCTTTCACAGTCTCTGTAGATGCTACAGCTGCTACAACGGGTATATCGACAGCAGAGCGGGATATGACAATCAAGATTCTGGCAAATCCTATTTCACAAGCACATGAGCTAGTAGCTCCAGGGCATATTTTCCCTCTGATTGCGAAGGAGGGTGGTACCCTGGTTCGAATCGGACATACCGAAGGGTCAGTGGATCTGTGTCGTTTAGCCGGATTGGCAGAATCAGCGGTAATTTGTGAGATTATGAAAGAAGATGGGACGATGGCACGTCGGGATGATTTGGATTTTTTTGGACAAACACATAATCTCAAAACAGTGTATATTTCGGATATTGTTGAGTATCGACTTGCAAATGAGATTTTGGTTCGTGAAGTGTCAGCACAAGAGGTAGAGTTTTTTGGTGTTCACGTCCAAAAGCATGATTTTGAGGATCATCAAGGTGATTTGCATACTGCTATGGTATTTTATAAGGCAGGGGAAACAGCTAATGTTCGAGTTCATAATGTTGTGAGCGATCGAGAATTATTACTCAATCAGCCAAAATATGATCAGCTTATCGGTTCGATTGAGTATTTGAAGCACAATAGTGGCGTATTGCTGTTTATTGATAAGCCAAAACATGCAACGGGAAATATGAAAGAATATGGTATTGGAGCGCAGATTCTAAAAATATTAGGGGTACGTCATATGCGTCTGATTACGGATTCCAAGAACGCTGATTTCGGAGGATTGAGCGGATTTGGTTTGGATGTTGTTGAGGCGATAAGCCTCGACTAACTGACCCTACACATTTTTGTAAAAAGGGTGTATAGATACTTCTGAAATTCTCAAAAGCGTAGCTTTTGTAGCTTTAGGGGGTTGTAGGGACAAATGTCCCTGCCACTAAAACGGATGTATTCGTTTTAGTGTGTGAACATGGATGATTAGTTCTTCATCGCCTTGATAAATGATTCGTAGATATTTTCAAGTTGTAGATCTTGTTCTAAAATCTCGGTATTGTCTTGAACCATGTAGTGTTCTAATACTGCTACACGCTTTAAGAGATATTCAAACATCTCTTTGTTAATGTCTGGGAGTTTATTGTGGCTGAGTGGGTCTTTATCCCGTCCTTTTTGAATGACGTGAGCTGGAATACCAATAGCAGTACTATTTTCTGGGACGTTACGCACAACTACTGAGTTAGCTCCGACTTTTGAGTTTTCACCGATGGTGATATTGCCCAGTATCTTGGAACCAGCTCCTAGTACTGCACCGCGTTTGATAGTCGGATGGCGTTTACCTGCGGTTAAGCTAACTCCACCCAAGGTGACCCCTTGATAGATGAGAACATCATCTTCGATAATAGCAGTCTGGCCAATAACTACACCAAAACCATGGTCAATAAAGACACGTCTCCCAATGGTGGAACCTGGATGAATGTCGATGTTGGTAAGTATTTGATTGATTCCCATGATAACACGTGCAACACAGTGAAATCCTTTGACATAGAGTCGATTGGCAATACGATACCAAAAGATTGCCCAAATACCTGGATAGTTGAAAAAAAGTTCGATCCGAGAGCTAATCGCAGGGTCGTTTTTGTAAACGTTTGAAAAATCTTCGCTAATATCAGAAAAAAGTCCCAATTATAATCCTTATCGAGTAGTGCGTAAATAACCATTTTGGTAGAGATACATTTCGAGTTTTTGAAGTGTATCACTTTTTTCTTCTTCTGCACTAAATTCACTGGTTGCCAATTTATTTTTAAGGTTGGTGAGAAGTTTAGAGCTATCATATCCAATGTCTTCAAGAATATTCAATACATTATCTGATTCGGTAAAATTTTCAATCTCGTATCCGTCATCATTGATCAAAATCGTACATTCGCTGGGATGGGTGAATAGATTGTGGTTCATACCTAATGTCTCTTGATAGGCTCCAACATTGAAAAATCCTAGAAAATATTCCTCTTCATCCAAATCAATATCATGAAGATATAGGGGGGTTTCAGGCTTAAATTTAATCTCTCCATCACTATCACATGTGATATCCCACAGACTTGCAGCTCGAATAGCAGGGACGCTTAGGCGATCTAGTGGCATAATAGGGAAGGGTTGTTGTAATCCCCAATAGTCTGGGATACTTTGAAAAATAGAGCTGTTGATAAGATAACGCTCTTGCAGTTTAACCTGTAATCTCTCGATCTCTGGCAATAGATTGTCTTGAGAGAGATAAAGAGATTTTTTGATAATTTGATGCACTAAAATCTCTGCATTGGATCGATCTTGCAAGTCAATGTGACCCAAGTTAAACAGTGTAAGGAGTGATTCCATATGATCAAGTGCATCGTGCATATACTCGATACATGTACGAGGAGAGAGGAGGGCATTAAGTTCTTTAAGTTCTTCGATCAATGGAGGATTAATCTCTTTAAGCTTAAGTGATTTTTCTTGGTAATCATGGGAGAAAAGTTCCAAAACGGGGGTAATAAGTACCGAATGTGATGCTACAATAAATCGTCCGGATTCGGTGAAAATATCGGGATGTTCTACCCCCTTGGCATTCATAATCTCGCGTAACAAAAAGACAACACTATTGGAAAACTCTTCGAGGGTATAATTGCGTAAACGGTTGGAAGTATGTTGAGAATATTCTACGGCCAACCCTCCACCGATGTTAATCGCGCCTAGGTGGCTTGCGCCCATTTTTTTGAGTTCAGCATAGATATTTCCTGATTCACGCAAAACACGTTTTAGCGTTGAGATGTCTTGCATTTGAGAACCGACGTGGAAGTGAATCATCGTAAAGTGCTGTACCATATTGTGCTCTTGGAGCATGTTCATAGCTTCGATGAGTTCTGTAGAAGTGAGACCAAATTTCGCACTTAAACCGCTACTTTTTGCCCATACGCCAGAGCCCTCACTTTGTAACCGGATACGAATGCCAATATTGGGGACTTTGAGATTACACTGTTGTGCCACATCAATGATCCACTCCAACTCACCTAGACCTTCTATAGTAATAGTGATGTTATGTCCCATTTGAGCAGCAATGAATCCTAATGTTATCATCTCCTCATCCTTGAATCCATTGACGGTGATGGGTGAACCAAGTGCTGTTTTTGCCATTGCGATAGCAAGTTCTGCTTTGGAACCTGCTTCGAGGCCATAGTTGTATTTGACACCATGTTCTACAATAGCATCAACGGCTTCAGGGAATTGGTTGACTTTTAGAGGGAAAACAGCGTGAAATTTACCGGTGTAATCGTTTTCAAAAATAGCACGTTGAAAATTGGAGTAGAGTAAATCGATTTGTTTACCAATCAGATGAGGAAAACGTAAAATCAGCGGACCGCTTAGGTTAGTTTTACGAATTTTTTGTGCTATTTCAATAAGAGAAGGAGAACTTTTATAGTTAATCTTGACCATTCCCTGATCGATAAAAAAGTTGTTTTCTCCCCATATATCAATTCCGTAGTTTTGCATGAGACCTCTTTAATGGTGGAATTTTTGGTGAAAATAGATATCAATGTCGAAATAAATCTCTCCATTTTCGTTACGGAAAGTCAGATTGCCACGGTTAAGATCAGTGATATTTTTGATCTCCATAACCGCCATCATATTTTTAATTCCTTTGATGAGATTGTTATGATAGTTGGCAATTTCTCCTGCTTGTCGAAGTACCAAGAATGATGCCCGAAGTTTTGGGTCTTGAGTAGCAAGCCCTACTGGACATTGATGGGAGCCTGTACCAGAACATAGTCTCGCACGGATACAGCCACTGCTCATCATAAATCCGCGAGCAATCCCAACAGAATCTGCTCCCATAGCAAGGGCAATGACAACATCGTCGGGTGTTAGGATCTTCCCACTGGAGATAATTTTGAGATCGTCACGAAGCCCGTAGTCTTTCATGATAGTGTCCAAGACATACAAGGCATTGAGTGTGGTTAGACCTACGGCACTCATGAGTTCTAGTGGTGCAGTAGCGCTTCCACCATCACCACTATCAACGGTGATAAAATCAGGATTGGATTTTGATTCACGTTTACGTTGTGACATTTCACTAGCTAAGTTTCGGACATTAGAGTCATCAGAAATTACGATCTTCATTCCAACAGGTTTACCGGAAATTTCTTGGAGTTTGGCAATAAATTCTAAGAGCTCATCATCGGTAGAGGCATACGGGAAACGATTAGGGGAAATAAGATTTTTAAAGGGTTCAACACCACGATAGTAGGCAATATCATGAGTTACTTTAGAACCTGCTAGTTTACCACCAGTTTGTTTAGCCCCTTGGGCGATTTTGATCTCTGTCATACGGCAAAAACGCATAATTTTTTCGTATCTATCAAAATCAAAATCCCCTTTAATATCACGAACACCATACAAACCTGACCCAATTTGAAATATAATATCAGGCATATCTGAAGGGACTTCTTTTGGAAAGTATTCCAGCGGAGCATTCCAATTTACTCGAAACAAAATATGTGATCTTGGATCGTAGATGTAAGTATTTTCGGTATCACTATTGAGTAAAATACGACGATAGACTTTGATAGCAAGACTATGATTGAAAAAAAACACAGTGAGTTTAAATGCCAGTTCTGCAAACCACGTCCCTTGAATTATTTCAAGATATTTTGCAGCTTGGATATCTGGTCGATGGGTATAAAAAAAGTTGGATGTGAGTCCTCCCTCGCCAGTATTAACCGGAAAATGGGCTATACTAGCACCCATTGCAAATGCACGAATCCCCTCTGGGCTGATAGACCCATCGCTCATTGCTGAGCGAAAAATCGGCGTAGATGTTTTGAAGGGAGAGGTGCGATTTTCTCCAAAAACTATTCCTAAATCAGGATTGACTTCATCCTCATTAAGGACATGGGATGAGTGTTTGACAATAAAACGAGAGCCGGAAAAAGGTTGTGAAAGTGAAAAAGACATAAAGTTTGGAATATCTTTAGCGGCTTTGTAGACCCAGTCAATTTTATCACGTGATTCGTAAAACTTTTCATCAGCAAAATATTGTCGTAATGGCTCTCGTAATGCCTCAAAAATGTAGCGCATTCTACCAATTACGGGGTAGTTTATGAGAAGTTGATGTTTACGTTGGACATATTTATCATAAATATAGAGGGAAAAAATAAAGAAAACAAATAAAATTACTAGGAATTCTAAGGATTCAAATAAAAACTCCTCAATAGTTTCAAACATTTATTCACCTTTTAAAAGTATATCAAGTGCCATAATAGACTCTTTTTGCAAAACTAAATCTTTAATCCAAATAGTATTACTGTTTCGTTCATTTTCACCAATAACGGCACAATATCGAGCATTGACTCGGTCGGCACCTTTAAGATGGTTTTGGAGCTTTTTAGCGGAGTATTCTACAACAGCTTTATTACCCTTTCGTATCACTTGGGCTGTTTGGATAATAAGCGGTAGTGATTCATCCTCCATCGCACCAAAATAATACCCAACACGCACCGTTTCAGGCATGACGATGAGTTCAAGAAGGCGTTCAATCCCTAGAGCAAATCCCACTGCAGGGGTGGGTTTTCCATCCAAAAATTCGATCAGGCGATCATATCTTCCGCCACCTGCAATAGCACTTTGGGATCCGATGGCATCACTGACAAACTCGAAAGCTGTTTTGGAGTAATAATCCAGCCCACGTACAAGATGGGTGTCGATTTCATAGGCAATATTGTTGGTGTCTAAAATACTTTTTAGAGATTCAAAATCATTTTGACATTCATCACACAGATGATTGATGAGTTTTGGAGCATTGACGTACAGTGTCTGGCAGTTGTCATTTTTACAATCTAATACTCGAATAGGATTAGTAATTTTACGACGTTGGCAGTCTTCACACAAAGCATCTCCACAACTCTCAATAAAACCGATGAGTTTTTCACGGTAGGCAGGCATACAGTTTTGGTTCCCTAATGAGTTCAGTTTGAGTCGATAGCCAATACCCAGTGCTCCTAAGATATCTGCAACCATCATAATCATTGATGCATCTTCGTGAACACTCTCTACACCAAAACTCTCAACGCCAAACTGGTGAAACTGACGCAATCTCCCTTTTTGAGGTCGTTCGTAGCGAAACATAGAACCATGGTAATAGAAGCGGTGAATTCCCCCTTTTTTGTCCAGTTTGTTTTGAACAAATGCACGAACAACTCCCGCTGTCCCCTCGGGGCGCAAACATACATCATTATTCCCTTTGTCAGTGAACTGATACATCTCTTTGCCTACAATATCGCTGCTCTCACCTACAGAGCGTTTAAAAAGGGCAGTTTCTTCGAGCAGGGGTGTTTCGATGTAATGAAAGCCGTAGTTCTTGGCAATACGAGTAGCAGTAGAAATAAAATAGTCAAAGCGCTCATAGTTTTCTTCTAGGATGTCGTTCATCCCACGTAATGATTGGATCATAATGCCCCTTGGATATGTGTAATAATTTCGTCCGTTATAGTGTCGATGGGTTGTGTTGCATCAATAATATGGGTTTGAATTCCCAGTGCACTTGCAGCGTTGATGAGTGCATCTTGAATGGCTAAAAGATACTCAATACCTCGTGCCTCAATTGCATCGTGCTCTTTTTGGCTCAATCGGTGGGTCAACTCTTGCGGTGTGAGCTGGAGTATGAATACATGACTGGGTAATGTCCCTGCTGTGGCCAATCGATTGAGCATGACCAGAGTGGATTCGTCACACAGATTTTGTACTGTTGCGTATGCCATACCTGATACAGCACTACGATCGGTAATTATCATACGGTTCATGTTGGGCACGATAACGGATTGGGTATGAAGAGCACGATCGGCTAAAAACAAGAGCATCTCAGCGGTTTTGCTAGTTAGATTTCCGTGTAGCACCATATTGCGTATTTCTACACCTGCAGGAGTCCCTCCTGGTTCTTTGGTAATCAAAGCATTGGGAAAATGGTCACGTAAACGTTCAATTTGGGTACTTTTACCCGCTGTGTCAATTCCCTCTATTGCAATGTACATGAGTTCATCCCCCAAATAACATTTTGAACCGTTGTAGGAAGCAAATGATCAGTTTTACCGTTGAATTTGAGCAAATTACGAACAATGGATGAGCTGATGAAAGCATGCTTGAGTCGGGGCATGAGGTAGACGGTTTCGATATTGGGATCAAGAGAGTGGTTGAGATAACCTAATTGAAGTTCAAATTCAAAATCACTGACTGCTCGTAATCCACGAATGAGAAAGCCAGCTTCAAGAGAGTGGGCGAGTTCTACAGTAAGATTATCAAATCCCACAACCCGGACGTTTTTCAAATCCTGTGTCGCGAGTGTTGCCATTTCGATGCGCTGTTGTAGGGTAAACATAGGTCGTTTGTCGCGTGAGTCTGCAACTGCGACAATGACTTCATCAAAAAGTCGTAAGCCCCGCTCAATAATATCAAAATGACCATTAGTTATAGGGTCAAAAGTACCCGGATAAAGGGCGATTGTTTTAGTGCTCATTGCCATTCCATCGCTTATAAAGATTATTGTCAATACCTAAAAGATCCATCCATTTTCCTATCATAAAATTTTCCATCTCTTCAAGTGTGGATTGTTCGCCATAGTATGCTAAAGCTGGAGGGGCAATGATGACTCCAATACGAGAGAGTTTGAGCATATTTTCCAAAGCAATAGGAGAAAAAGGGACTTCTCTAGGGGCTAAAATCAGTTTTTTTTGCTCCTTTATCATCACGCTAGCAGCTCTAGTAATGAGGTTGTCAGCAATTCCACAGGCTATTTTTGCCAATGTATTCATACTACATGGGGTAATAATCATAGCATCAGCACCATACGAACCTGATGCGACAGATGCCCATATCTCATCATTGGTATGGATGTGTGTATTGTCTTCTTTGTCTAAAACAATATGAGCATGATCAGAAACAATGAGATGTTTTGTCATCTCAGCTGGAAGAGCATGTAAAAATTTTAATCCCAATGATGCACCGCTAGCACCACTAATACCTACGATAATTTTCATTGAAGCTCCACACTGTTTTCTCCGATGATTTTGGCGCGTACACGCTTTTTGTCGGCTTTTTCAATCGTAATAATATCATATAGCGCTCCCTCTTTGGTAGCGGTAGCCATAAACTCAACGACAACGGTATCACTTCTCACTTGAACATTCACTTTGGAATTGCGCAAAACAATCGGTTTTAGTTCGATTTGACGATCGGTAATGAGGCTATCTTGAGCTAGTGATGAGCGAAATCGACGGTCAGTTAAAATAGTCGATAGCGGTTTACTACGAAAGAAGACAAAAGGAATTTCTTTAAGGGTGCAGTTATTTAGTGAGAGAGGGTCTTTGCGAGAGACTTTTTGGGAGGTGTGTAAACATATGATGGAAGCATCCAAAAAGTAGTCAAAATAACGACGCAATCCTTCATCGTTAAGGATATAAAATACTCCTTTGTTTCTTAAATATCCATCTTTATCAAAAATAGCCACAGGATTGGCGGGAAGTGTATCCAGGTAGCCATGGGGGTGAATTTGGAGAGATTTAATACGCATATTTGGGTAGTTTGAAAGGAAATATGTATTTGCTTGTTCATACAAAACTTCATAGCTGATATTACTTTTTTTAGTGAAAGTTACATATTTCACTTCTTTATTTTCCAAAACACAATTATTGAGCTCAAAGGTTTTGAGGATAATATTTGCATTCATTCGATAAGAGGTTTTTCCATCAGGAATACGTACAATTTCAAAGTGTTTGGAGCACGTTACATTGAGATCACTGGAGGTGATAATAGGATTAGAAAATGTATAGCTACGTTGAAGTGTGTTTGCTCCAACGAGATGTGTAAAAAAAACGATTGTTAAAAAAAACTTTATCATGATAGCAGTATTGTAACATGACGATGCTTAGGTATGAGAGGTGATAATTATGGTATTCATCCTTCCCAATTTTAGAATTGTAATCAAATAAAAATAATATATCAAGATATATTGATATTATGATACAATGCACAAATTTTTTTACAAGGAAACATTATGTTACTCGCTATTGCTCTGTTTTTGGTTACGTTAACCTTCATTATTTGGCAGCCACGGGGATTGCAAATCGGTACATCAGCGGTAGCAGGTGCAGTAGTGGCAGTAGCGATAGGTGTGGTGAGCATTACTGACGTATGGACAGTTACATCGATAGTTTGGGATGCGACATTAGCATTTATCGGGATTATATTATTGTCAATGGTGCTTGATGAGGTTGGATTTTTTGAGTGGGCCGCCTTGAAAATGGTCCGCGTGTCGCGGGGAAATGGACAGCTAATGTTTGTCTATATGATGATTTTAGGGGCACTAGTGGCGGCATTTTTTGCCAATGACGGTGCGGCGCTTATCCTCACTCCCATTATTTTGGCAAAGATGAAACATCTCAAGCTTAATCCTATTGCAATGTTTGCATTTTTGATGGCGGG
>CAMBHX010000049.1 GCA_945867285.1 Sulfuricurvum sp. IAE1 | reverse complement strand
AGAAGTGTTGACATGGGGAAGGGGAACCAAACCTGTCTTGATAGCTATTGTGTTGACAAGTTCATTTGTAGCTTATTTTATGGACAGTTACAACGCAGTTATCGATACTCATATGATTGATAATATTCTTCAGACTAATATGAATGAATCAGCTGATTTGTTTAGCGTAATGCTAGTGGTTTATAGTGTACTGCTGGGAGTACTTCCATCGTGGCTTATTTATAAAACACCTTTGCGTTATACCAACTTGAAATCGACGTTGCTTTCAAAAGTAAAAGTGCTTGCGGTGGCCCTTAGCGCTATTGTTATTATGCTCTTGATGTTTAGCAAAGCATACACCTCTTTTTTCCGAGAGCACAAACCGTTGCGCTATTACGCTAATCCTGGATATTATCTCTACTCTATTGGCCATTACCTCGGTAAAACATTTTCACACTCCTATACAGGTTTGCAAATAATTGGACAAGATGCTGCGATTCCCAAGACGGATGTTGATAGAGAATTGGTGATTTTGGTTGTTGGAGAAGCGGCGAGATGGGATCATTTTTCGCTTAATGGTTATGCGCGTGAGACGAATCCACTGTTAAAAAAAGAGGATATTATCAATTTTAGTCAGTTTAGCTCATGCGGTACAGAGACGGCCGTATCGGTTCCGTGTATGTTTTCTTTATTGACTCGAGATAATTATGATGGGGAAAAAGCACAGCATATTGAAAATGTCTTGGATGTATTGGGGCATGCGGGGGTCAATGTGTTGTGGCGTGATAATAATTCTGATTCCAAAGGGGTGGCTGCGAGAGTACAATATCAAGACTTCAAAGATCCCAAAAATAACTCGATGTGCGAAGAAGGTGAATGTCGTGATGAGGGGATGTTGGTTGGTTTGGATGACTATATCAAGGCTCATCCAAAGGGAGATATTGTAATCGTTTTGCATCAGATGGGTAATCACGGACCTGCATACTCTAAACGCTATCCCAAAGCGTATGAGAAATTTACCCCTGTGTGCAAAAGTGCCCAACTGGAACAATGTACACAAGCCGAAATCACTAATGCTTACGACAACGCAATTTTGTACACAGACGCTTTTCTTTCCAAAACGATCAATTTTTTAAAGAAACATGATGATGGTTTTGAAACGGCGATGTTTTATGTCAGCGATCATGGAGAATCCTTGGGTGAAAAGGGGCTGTATCTGCATGGATTTCCGTATGCCATTGCTCCCGAGGCACAAAAACATGTCCCTGCAGTCATGTGGTTTGGAAAGAATTTTGCTATCGATAAAGAGGGGCTGAAGCGCAAAGCTAATCTCTCCTTCTCTCACGATTATTATTTTCATACGGTACTAAATTTTTATGAAATCAATAGTAGTGCGTATAAACCAGAATTGGATATATTGTATGGAATCCACTAAAAATATCCTGCTTACCACTTTGGTGCTCGTGGTATCCATTCTCTTTTTTGGGATAAGCACTACGGATATTTGGGTTCAGAGTCATTTTTATGATCCAATGACCCATACATGGATTGTTGATAGTCACAATGAAGTGTTGGCATTTATTTTTTATGATGGAATCAAGCGTTTGCTTATCATGGTTGGCATCGTGCTTTTTGTCATTACACTTGTATTTTGGAGACGACCATTTTTTCTTTCCTATCGTCGTGGTATGATGATTGTCCTCCTCTCATCCATAGCAGTCCCCTTGGTAGTTGGTTCCCTAAAAGCACTCACCAATATGCCCTGCCCAAAAAGTCTCGAGATATTTGATGGAACGTATCCTCATACCTGTGTTTGGGAAAACTATACAGCAAAAGAGTGCCATTTAGAGCAACAAAAATGTTGGCCCGCTGGTCATGCGAGTGGCGGATTTGCCCTTTTATCACTTATTTTTTTGCTCAAGAGTCGTCGTAACAAAATCATAGCGGGTACAGTTGCGATGGTAATCGGATGGAGTATGGGCACCTATAAAATGTTAATCGGGGATCATTTTCTGAGTCACACAACGATTACAATGATACTAGCGTGGTTAGTCATTTTGTTGATTGTCAGAGGTGTGGATTGGACAATACATAAAAAACTTAGGATTATTGGCGTACAATAATCAAAAAACAAGGGGTATTGATGAAAAAAATAGTATTAGTATTGAGTGCTGTGGCTCTGTTGGCTGTTGGAGCTTATGCGAATGATGCAAAACACGAAGCCGCTCATGAAGTCCATTGGAATTATGATGAACATGGGCCTGATCATTGGGGTGAGTTTGGCGAAACATGCCAACTCGGGAAAACACAATCCCCAATTAATATTCTCTCAAAACAAACATCACCATTTAGTACCAGCAATTCTCTTAAGCTCAATGAGAATGTAAAGTCCAAAGGAAGTATATTGGATAATGGACATGCAATTCAAGTCAATATTGATAATGGCGGTACGATTACAGTTGATGGAGTGGAATATAAGCTTTTGCAATTCCATTTTCATGGGAAGAGCGAAGAGCAAATTGATGGAAAACATAGTGATTTAGTTGCACATATGGTCCATAAAAGTGCATTTGGAAGTCTTCTTGTTGTTGCAGTATTGTTTGATGAAGGAAAAACCGTCAATAAAATGATCCAAAAAACACTTGATTCAGTCGGAAAATCAACTGAAATCAACCCTGCTGACTTGCTCCCAAAAAATACTAACAGCTACTATCACTTTATGGGTTCACTCACCACTCCTCCGTGTAGCGAAAATGTAAAGTGGTATGTTATGAAAGAGGTGCAAAGTGCGACTAAAGGGCAAATCGAGGCAATGCGTAAATATTATGCTAAAAACTATCGCCCTGTTCAACCTCTCAATGGTCGTGTTGTAGAGAGTAAATAATGCTATAATTTCACCTAAAAATTTGGCGAAATTGAATTTTATTTTTAGCTTACAATAGTACTACACTAAAGGGCAATATGTGTCAAAAAAATTAATTATTGATTTTGAAAAAATCTTAGATCTTTCTCATCGAGTCGATTTTTTTGATGCGATGACTCATCCTCAAAAGATTACGGTTCTTCGAAAATTGCAAACCGATCTTTATTTTTATGAGCAAAACGAAACAATCATCAAGGAGGGAGAGAGTGATACGAAGTTGTTTATCATTCTCTCAGGTAAAGTTCGAATTGATAAAGGCGATAATGATCATACTGCTTTGGCGATATTGGAAGGGGGAAGCTTTTTTGGTGAAACCTCTTTCTCGATGGCTACAAAAAGGATTAGTAGTGTGAATGCGTATCCTGAAACAATTGTTATGGTTTTAACCAGACAAAAATTTTCAGAGCTGGAGCCAGAGATTCAAATATTAATCAAAGATAAGATCATACAAAAACTCATTCTCAAATTGAGTCAAATGAATGATCAATTTCTGAAACTATGTAATGTCATATCTCACTAGGTTATATTTTTTGTTAAAATGTATTTTTTATATTGCTCTTCTTATCGCTATCGAGGTTGATGCTTCTACTCTCCATCTTAACACATCATCCAATCCTGCACGTCTCAACCCCTTGATTGCCACTGATTCAGCCAGCGGTGAAGTGTCAAATTTTTTATTTAATGCTCTTGTCAAATACGATGCCGGTGGTCAAAACATTATTGGTGATTTAGCACAATCGTACACACGTGTTTCACCTACAATTATTGAATTTAAGCTGCGTCGAGGAGTTAAGTGGCATGATGGAAAGCGCTTTAGTGCTCATGATGTCGTTTTTACCTACAATCTCATCACTTCGCCTAAAATTATGAGTCCCTATTCGACTGATTTTAGAGTCGTCAAAAGCGTTGTGGCACGGGATGATTATACGGTACGTGTGACTTACACAAAACCATATTTCAAGGCGTTAGAAATCTGGATGATGGGGATAGTCCCAAAGCATATTTTAGAGAAACAAACTGATATTATGGGATCATCTTTTAACAAAAAACCCATCGGAACAGGACCCTATATCCTCAAAAAGCTCGAGTTTTCGAAGCAAATAGAATTGATTGCTAATCCTGCTTATTTTGAACATCGTCCCAAAATAGACACTATCATTTTTCATATCATTGCTGATCCGATGACACGGTTTTTGATGCTCAAAAATGGTGAGATTGATGTAGATGGTTTGGACCCCATGCAGTATGAACGCCAAAGAGGTGCTGGTTTTGATTCAAGGTTTGCCATTGTAGAGCAGCCATCGCACAGCTATACGTATTTAGGATTTAACCTGAGGCTCAAAAAGTTTCAAGACCCAAGAGTGCGTGAAGCATTATCATTAGCCATTGATCGTCAAGAGCTAGTGGATATTTTATTTCTCAATCATGGGCGTGTCTGTACGGGGCCTTTTTTGCCAGGTAGTCGAGGATTTAATGAGAACATAAAATCTCCTATACAGAATCTCTCCAAAGCGAAACAATTACTAAAGGCTGCGGGGTACGACTACAAACATCCGCTTATTTTTGAAATAGCGACATCAAACTCTAACGCCATTCGTCCTTACGCAGCTGAAATTCTACAGCGACAGTTGTTGCACGTAGGGGTCAAAGTGACTCTCAAAGTGATGGAGTGGCAGGCATTTCTAAATACGGTTGTCATGCCCAAAAAATTCGATGCTGTACTGCTAGGCTGGGGTCTGTCTCTTACTCCTGATCCTTATATGATTTGGCATAGTGATGGAGATACTCCAGGAGGGTTTAATATGGTTGGGTATCATTCCCAAAAAACCGACACGCTTATTGAGAAAATGGAAAACTCTACCAACCCTGATACGGTAGCACAGTTTCAAAGAGATATTTTTGCTCAAATTGTCCACGATAATCCCTATCTCTTTTTGGTCATACCAAACAGTATTAATGTCTACAATCGTGATATTAAAAACATCAAACCGACCATTAATGGAATATGGGAAAAGTATATAGATTGGGAAAAGAAATAAAATCGCAAGCGATTTGGGCTCACAGCCCTAAAAAACCTAGTGTTAATGTAGCTAATCGGGACGAGTTCCGATGGCGTTTAAAATAATCGTAATGGGAAAAGAAATGAAAAAAATAATTTTGTTTGATTTGGATGGGACGTTGATTGATTCGACCGAGGCGATTTTAGAGAGTTTTTATCACTCTTTGAGTGTACATAATGAGATCGATAACATCACTGATGAGATGATTTTGGCTCAAATTGGGCATCCACTACAAGCTATGTTTTCAACCATTGGGATAAATGATGAGAGCATTGACAAACATGTAGCTACTTACAAGCTCTATTACCGAGAAATATCGTGTGCTAAAACATTTATGCTGCCTAATGCTGTGGATGCAATACGTGAAGCATCGCATTTTGCACGACTAGGTATTGTAACGACTAAAACAGGGCATTACAGTAGAGAACTTTTGGAACATTTTGGTGTCATGAATTTTTTTGAAGTACTTGTTGGATTTGAAAACGTCACTAATCCCAAGCCACATCCTGAACCAATTTTAACTGCTTTGAAACAAATGGATGCAGGAATTGAGAATGTCTGGATGATTGGAGATACTACATTAGATTTGGAAGCTTCACGCAATGCGGGTGTTAATGCTGTTGGGGTACTAAGTGGATATCATAATCTTCAACAATTATCATCATTTAATTTCATTATACTAGAAGACTCACTCGAGGCGATACGCTACATCGCAAAAGAGGGATAAAGTAACACTAGTACCACACTTTTAGACGTGTTGATAATGAAAAGCTACATTTAAGAGCAAGTAATCTAAAATACATTTTATTAATAGACTAAAAACAATCATAGGGAGAAGCCATGCTCGAAATTCGATGGCATAGTCGTGCCGGTCAAGGTGCTGTTACAGGTGCAAAAGGTTTAGCGGACGTTGTATCCACTACAGGTAAGCACGTTCAGGCGTTTGCATTTTATGGTTCGGCTAAGCGTGGAGCTGCAATGACAGCTTATAATCGTGTTGATGATAAAGTAATTTTGAATCATGAAAAATATATGGCACCCGATTATGTTTTGGTCATTGACCCTGCATTGGTTTATGTTGCTGATTTTACGGCGAATGAAAAGCCTGATACCGTTTATATCATTACAACGCACATGACGACAGCTGAACTAATAGCATCCCAGCCAAAATTAGAAGGTAAAAAAGTATACACCGTTGATTGTATTAAAATTTCGCAAGAGACAATCGGAAAAGCGATCCCTAATACGCCAATGCTTGGTGCATTGATGAAGGTTTCGGGTATGTATGAGATGGACTTTTTCAAAGAGAGTATGATTCGTGTTTTGAAAAAACTACCTCAAAAAATCATTGACGCTAACATGATCGCTATTCAACGCGCTTATGATGAAGTAAAATAAGGAGCCGCGTATGGAAAAAGCAGGATGGGATGGATTTGAAATTGGAGCAATGCTTCGAACTTTTGATGGAGCTATACAAGATATCGCACTAAAACAACCCGAAGATAGAGCATACTCACAATCGAGCTCATTTACCGCAAGTGTTGCAGATTGGCGTATTGAAAAGCCTTTGTTTAACAAAGACTATTGTATTGATTGTCAGTTTTGCTGGATTTATTGTCCAGATATGTCAATCATTGCACGAGACAAAAAAATGGTCGGAATCGACTTTGATCACTGTAAAGGGTGTGGTATTTGTGTTGAAGTATGTCCTACAAACCCTAAGTCATTATTGATGTTTGCAGAGCAACAAGACGAGGATATCGCATTAGAGCAATGGCCTAAAAAAGAGAAAAAAGAAGATACTGCAGTGGAGGAAGAATAATGGCTGATAACATGGAATTACGTGACATCGAAGTTTGGGATGGTAATATGGCAGCTAGCCAGGCGCTTCGTCAGGTACAAGTAGACGTTGTCGCTGCGTACCCGATTACCCCTTCGACTCCTATCGTTGAAAATTATGGGAATTTTAGTGCAAATGGCTATGTTGATGGCGAGTTTGTAATGACTGAATCAGAGCACGGTGCAATGTCATGTTGTATCGGTGCATCAGCTGCAGGAGGACGTGTTGCAACTGCAACTTCTTCACAAGGTTTTGCTTTGATGGTTGAGACACTTTACTCAGCATCAGGAATGCGTTTGCCAATTATTCTCAATGTTGTTAATCGTGCTATTGGAGCACCGTTGAACGTTAATGGTGATCATTCTGATATGTACATGGGTCGTGACAGTGGATGGATTCAGTTGGATGCATATTGTCCTCAAGATGCGTATGATTTGAATTTTATTGCGTTCAAAGTAGCTGAGGATCATGATGTACGTCTTCCTGCTATGGTTCACCAAGATGGGTTTATGACTTCTCACACGGCTCAAGGTGTTCACACTATGACGGATGAGCAAGGATTTTCATTTGTAGGTGAATTTCAGCCGATGAATGACATGCTCGATCTCGATCACCCTGTTACTCATGGGGTTCAAACAGAAGAAGATTGGCACTTTGAACATAAAGCACGTCAACAACATGCATTGATGACGGCAGTTTTGCCAAAAATTCAAACTGCGTTTGATGATTTTGAAAAACTAACAGGTCGCAAATACAATCTCGTCGAGACTTATAATATGGAAGATGCAGAAGTAGCGGTTGTTTGTTTGGGAACATCTGTTGAAACAGCTGTTGAAGTAATGAATGAAATGCGTGCTGCAGGGCTTAAAGCAGGTGTTGTTGGGATCCGTGTTTTCCGTCCTTGGCCACTTGAACAGTTGGCAGAAGTTTTGAAAAATGTAAAAGCAGTAGCCGCCTTGGATCGCTCAAGCCCTCACGGAACTGTTGGTGCATTGTATAATGAGATTGCAGGGACGCTTTTTAACACCGAGACAAAAGCAGTATTAACAAACTATATCTATGGATTAGGTGGTCGTGACTTGACAAAAGCACACCTCAAAACTATCTATGGTGACTTAAAAGCTAATGCTGATGCTGGAAAACCAACTACACCATTACAACAATATATCGGTCTTCGTGGACCGAAACTCTCGTTTTTTTAAGGAGTAACGATGTCAGAAATTAAAAAAATTAAAAATCTAAAAGAGTTTTCAACCTCAGCAGATCGTTTTGAGGGTGCAAACCTTCTTTGCCCAGGGTGTGCGCACTCTATTATTGTTCGTGAAGTTCTTAATGCAACTAATGATGATTTGATTCTTGCAGCCTCCACTGGATGTTTAGAGGTATGTACTGCTGTTTATCCTTATACTTCATGGGATGCTTCTTGGATCCATATCGGATTTGAAAATGGATCATCAGCTGTTGCTGGTGCGGAAGCGATGTATAAAGCTCTCAAAAACAAAGGTCGTCTAAAGCAACCAGATCGCAAACCTAAGTTTGTCGCTTTTGGTGGTGATGGTGCAACTTATGATATTGGATTCCAATGGATTTCTGGTTGTTTTGAGCGTGGTCATGACATGATGTACGTCTGTCTTGACAATGAAGTATATGCTAATACAGGTGGACAACGTTCATCTTCTACTCCAATTGGATCTTCTACAACAACTGCGCCAGCAGGCCGAACAAGTTACGGTGAAAAGAAGAACAAAAAAGACATGCTAGCAATTATGGCAGCACATGGTGCTCCTTATGTTGCGCAAGTTTCTCCAAGTAAATGGAAAGATATGGTAGCAAAAATTCAAAAGGGGTTTGCAGCAGAGGGTCCAGTGTTTATCAACGCTATCTCTCCTTGTACAACTGAGTGGAAATTTGCACCTGAAGATACCATTGCTATGACAGACTTAGCAACGGATTCATTGGTATTTCCATTGTATGAAATCATAAATGGTACAGAACTTAACATCACGTATCGTCCTAAAAATATTGTTCCTGTTCGTGATTACTTGGGGGCACAAGGACGTTTCAAACACCTGTTCACCAAGCAATACGAGTATCTTATCGATGAGTGGCAAGTACGTGTTGACAATGAGTGGGCACGTCTTCAACGTCGTGAAGAAGCTCGCGTTTAATACATTTTCATTATTCCCCATTGCTTTGGGGAATATCTCTCCTCTTTTAACATCTTTTATTTAATCAAAAAATCATCAGGATAAACCAAAATGAGTGCATATTTTTTAGCTATAGATGCAGGTACAGGGAGCATACGAGCTGTTATATTTGATACCTTTGGTAAACAGATTGCTATTGCTCAAGATGAGTGGACGCACCTGAACGTTGTGGGAGTCGAAGGATCTATGGGTTTTGATTTTATTCATGGATGGGAATTAACAAAACAATGTATACAGGAGGTTATTTTAAAAGCTGGAATAACTCCTAAAGAGATAATTGCGCTCTCTGCTTCGAGCATGCGTGAGGGAATTATTGTCTATGATGAGAATAAAAATGAGCTTTGGGGTGTAGCAAATGTTGATTCCCGTGCAGGAGATGAAGTTAGCGCTCTAAAAAATACTCATCCTGATATGGAAAAAGAATTTTATGCATCAAGCGGACAGACGTTTGCGCTCACGGCTGCTCCACGACTTTTGTGGCTTAAGAACAATCAGCCCTCTTTATATGAAAAAGCCCGATATTTTAGTATGATAAGCGATTGGATACTGTTTAAACTTAGCGGAGAGTTAGCGTCAGAACCTTCCAATGCAGGAACTGCTGGAGCATTTAGTCTTAAAAATCGCATTTGGGATAAAGAGCAGTTCGCTCAATGTGGATTAAAAGATCTATTTGTCCCTATAGTGGAAAGCGGTGAAGTTCTAGGACGTGTCACACATAGTGCTTCACAGGAAACGGGTCTTATTTGTGACACCATAGTTGTAATGGGTGGTGGAGATGTCCAAATAGGTACAGCAGGGTTAGGTGCGAATAGATTAGGAGATGCTGTTGTTTTGGGAGGAAGCTTTTGGCAGCAGGTTGTCAATATCCCAAACAGCACTACGCTTTGCGACGATATGTTACTTCGAGTCAATCCTCATGTTGTGAAGGGAATGTCTCAAGCTGAGGGTATTACATTTTTTACCGGTTTAGTGATGCGCTGGTTTCGTGATACATTGGCGCAAGGGAAGAGCTATGATGAGCTTGAAGCATTAGCATCCAATGTCCCCGTTGGGTCGTATGGGATTATCCCTATTTTTAGCGATAGTATGAAGTATGGAGAGTGGATACACGCAAGTCCATCATTTATAGGGCTTGGCTTGGACGCAGACAAATACAATATCGGTTCACTATTTCGAGCGTTGGAAGAAAATGCGTGTATTGTGAGCGCCATTAATCTCGATAATATCAAAAAATTCAGTGGTGTAACACCAACATCTATCACTTTTGCCGGTGGTGCATCACAAGGGCCTCTTTGGTGTCAGATACTCGCCGATGTGACAGGATTGGAAGTGTGTGTTCCTGTTGTCAAAGAAGCAACGGCATTAGGAGTAGCTATGGCATGTGGTGTAGGAGCTGGTGTATATGCTAGTTTTGAAGAAGCAGGGAAGCTGATCGTGAAAATAGAAAAAACCTATATCCCAAACCCCAATAATTTTGAACCTTATCAAGCACTCAAAGAAAAATGGATAAAAGTCTACGCCAAACAGATGGAGCTCGTGTATGAGGGTACACTAGAACCAATGTGGAAGGCGCCTGGAGTATAATAGTACGCCTGCATGCGTGGGTGCTCTGCCGAAGAGAACTTAGCGTAGCGAATCGGGATACATTCCGATGTGTTAAAATGGATGTTAAAATCTATATGCTTCTTCATCCAAAAGTTCCAAATCTTCCGTATATTTATCCTCCACAAACGGTTCGTAGTGTGATTTGTAATAGGCATAATGCTCCGTGTGTTTATGTCCTTCAAGTGCTTCGTTATTTTCCCATGACTCGACGGCAAAGAATTTCTT
>CAMBHX010000048.1 GCA_945867285.1 Sulfuricurvum sp. IAE1 | reverse complement strand
CCTGCTACCCACGTGACATCCTCGCCATTGCGCTGAACTACCAGCACTTTTTCAACGATTGAACTCCCCTCGATTGCTTCATCAACAACATTTTTGAGCATATAAGGCTTGTCTTTTCGAAAGGCTCCATCAGCGGTAATGACCACTTTTGCGGCTGCATCTTCGATACGGTCTTTGAGCGCTTCAGCCGAGAAACCACCAAACACGATGGAGTGGATTGCCCCAATACGAGCACATGCCAACATTGCATAGGCAGCTTCTGGGATCATGGGCATATAGATGACAACACGATCCCCTTTTTTGACACCAAACTCATTTTTAAGTAAATTGGCAAACTTGTTGACATTATAGGAAAGCTCCAAGTAAGTAATGATTTGTTTGTCCCCACGATCACCTTCAAAAATAATCGCCGCCTTGTTTTTACGAACTTCTAAATGACGATCAATACATTGAGAAGAGACATTGAGCTTACCCCCCTCGAACCATTTGACAAACGGAAAATTACTCTCATCAAGAGTGCTACTAAAAGGTTTCATCCATGTGATCTTTTCACGTGCAAAGTCGCCCCAGAACCCTTCATAATCACTCATCGCTTTCTCTTGAAGCGCCTTATATTCGCACATATTTTTAATACGGGCATTTTTGGAAAATTCGGGGTTAGGTTGGAAAATAGGTTTTTTTACATCGCTCATACGTAAGCTCCTTAGTGTAGTTTGGTAACGTGATTTAGTTTTATATAGACCATTGCGGTCATAATTGCATCATTCAATGCATTGTGCTGTCCCATTCTTGGAATGTTCAAACGTTCGAGGATTGTATCAAAGCGTAAATCAATGTTTCCTTGCGGAATCAAAGCAATTTTTTTATCAAAATATAATCCAGAAATCTCAATTTGTTTATTAGGAAGAGTGATCCCAATCCATGGCTTGATTAAACGATTCATCATCGCCACATCAAACTCCAGATAATACCCCACCAAAGGACGATTTCCAATAAATTCCAGAAATTTTTTCACCCCATCCAACGGCTCAACAGCATTTTCTAAATCACACGGACGTATATGGTGAATCTTGATACTCTCCACGCTAATCTCTTTGGACGGCTTTAAAAAAATCTCAAAGCTTTGAGACGTGAGGATTTTATCCCCTTTGACCTTGACAGCTCCAATGCTCAAAACAGCATCTTTTTTGGTATCTAATCCTGTTGTTTCGGTATCAAATACCACAACCTCATTTCCCTCATATGTATCAAAAAGCCATTCATAGTGTGCGTCAAGTAATCCTCTACGGTTCCAAGCACGCACGAATGATGTAAACATTACACGACCATTTCCAAATGAAAATGGTACGTCAGAAATTTTTTGAAGGTATTGACGATTCTAAACGCATCTTTGAGTAAATCTCGATGGGTTTTACTAAAGAGGTTGGGATTGATATAGTTTTGTTCTTGGCTTTTTTGCTGCTGTAAAAGCATCGAACGTAAACGTATCTCCAATAACGTATCGTACGCCTCGATCAACTCGCTCGCAAACTGTTTATCAAATAAACCTGAATTATTGAGCTCTTTTATCCGCTGTGTTGTATTGGTAGACAAAATTTTATGCTCTAACGCCAAAATACGAATACCATGGACAATTGCAAATATACCACCTTTTTTAATATCCAACTCACCTTCATGCAAGGCTCTTTCCAAAACAAATCGCGAAAACAAAGTCAAAGGGGTCTCAAACACCAAAGCGGATTTTGCTAAATGAGCTAATACATCACTTCGTCCCTCAAAATGCTCACAGATATACTCTCTACATCTAATTAACAGACTCTCATCCCCAGCGACACACGAAGCATCCAAAAAGATTGATAGACAAAGGAGTGCCTCTTCATCCAATGACTCTACCCACTCTGAAATAACGGTTTTATACCCAAAAACACTTCGACGCCAGTACGGATTACTTACCATGACATTACCACTACATTTTGGAAATCCCAATTGAAGTAGATGCTCATTGAACTTCATCATATATGGTTCAAACTGCGTTTCATCTTCACCGTCTCGGATTATTAGAGCATTATCTTGATCCGTACGCAGTATTTGCTCCCCTCTCCCCTCGCTTCCCATCACGATAAGAGCACACTTATTCTGAAGCTCCAATGGAACAACCATCTCAAAGACTTTTGCATACATCTTGGAATTGAGCTGGCTTACTAGCTTCGAGATATACCGTATTTTTACCCCTTTGGAGGTCAATGAGCTTATCAGATGAGTCAAGGAACGTTGCGTATTGTGAAGTTCTTCGATGTTGCGAGCACGATCAATCGATGCAGCAATCAAATGGGTGTGATTAGCAAAATGACTCAACAAATCAAGCTGTTCTAAAATACCTACAATAGTGTCATCTTCTACCACAATGAGTCGTTTAACACCATGTTTGGTAAAGAGTAATAACGCATTAAAGAGAAAATCGCTTTTCTCGATCGTCACGAGACCAAAGGTTGCAATATCTCCGATCGGATCTTGTGTACTTTTTTCACACAAGAGGACTTTTTCACGTAAATTTGTATCAGTTACAATCCCGATAGAAGCACCATCACGCACCAAAATCACTTCAGAATCTTTCTGTGCCATCTCATGCAACGCCTTTTTGATAGAGAGGGTTGCGTCCACAAAACACGGTGCATGGAGATAAATCTCATCCACACGAGAGACCATAAAAGGAGTTAACTCATTTTGGTGTTGACGCTCTTTTAGGTTTTGATGTTTGGTGATAAAATCTTGCATAAAATAGTTTTGAAACGACTCAACGTCTTGAAGTAGATTGAGAAAAGATTCTTTGGGGAGTTCATAACAGATCAAATCCTCAGCAACCATAAACGTGCTTTGGGTATTTCCATAAATGAGTGCGTTAGGATCAAAACTGTCACGCTCTCCATAAACGTTTTGGAGTTCACCCTCGATAGTTTCGTTGACTATCCCCTTGATAATAATGCACAGCGACTGAGCTCGTACACGAGGGGCGATCAAAACCGTCTCTTTGGGATAATACGCAATATCCATGTGAGTCATCAATTGCTCAATCATCCTCTCGCCCAAGAGGTCAAAAGGATGAATCGACATCAATAATGCTTTTTGATCAAAAAGACTCATAAATCAGTGCTCCACTGCACCCTCAGCACCGATACCCGTTTGAGCACGGATGTATTGTGCTTCAAATGCTTCTTTTTCACGTTGTGCGCTCTCACTTCTGTCGGTGATCGAGAAGAACCAGATACCGATAAACGCTGCACTCACCGAGAACAATGCTGGATATTTATACGGGAAAATAGCTTCGGCATGCCCCAAGAAATCAACCCATACGGTAGGTCCTAGAACCACAAGAACTGCCGCTGTCAAAAGACCTAATGATCCGCCAAGTAATGCACCGCGCGTTGTGAGTTTCGACCAATACATCGAGAGAAACAAAATCGGGAAGTTGGCACTTGCGGCGATAGCAAACGCCAATCCGACCATGAATGCAATGTTTTGTTCTTCAAACGCAATACCGAGATAAATCGCTACGATTCCCAAAATAACTGTTGCGATTTTAGAGACTTTCATCTCCATTAATCCATCAGCCTTGCCTTTACGAAGTACACTCGCATAAAGGTCATGGGATATAGCTGAAGCTCCTGCAAGAGTAAGACCCGAAACAACCGCAAGGATTGTTGCGAATGCAACTGCTGAGATAAAGCCGAGGAAGAAATCGCCCCCCACTGCATGAGAGAGGTGAATCGCTGCCATGTTATCGCCACCAAGAATCGGAGAACCACCATCTACTGCTTGTTTTGCAAGGTCAAGATATTGTGGATTTTGAAATACCATAACGATTGCACCAAATCCGATGATAAACGTCAGGATATAAAAATATCCAATAAATCCTGTCGCATAAAAAACTGATTTGCGTGCTTCTTTTGCATCACTGACGGTAAAGAAACGCATCAAAATATGTGGAAGCCCAGCTGTACCAAACATCAATGCAATACCGAGTGATAATGCTGAAATTGGATCACTCACCAATTTTCCAGGAGCCATAATAGTCACATCTTTCATCTCTACCGCTTTTGCAAATAAGGATTCAAAGTTAAAGTTATAATGAGCCATAACCGCAATTGCCATAAATGTAGCACCAGAGAGGAGCAAGAATGCTTTGATAATTTGAACCCATGTTGTTGCTAACATGCCGCCGAATGTGACATAAAGGATCATCAATACCCCGACCAAAATAACGGCAATTTCATACTCCAAACCAAACAAAAGCTGAATGAGTTTTCCCGCACCTACCATTTGAGCGATGAGATACAAAATAACTGTTGCAATCGAACCAAATGCCGCCAAAGTACGAATCGGTGTTTGACGCAAACGATATGACGCCACGTCTGCAAAGGTGTATTTACCAAGATTACGAAGCTGTTCAGCCACCATGAACAAAATAATTGGCCAACCAACCAAGAAACCAATAGAGTAGATCAATCCATCATACCCCTTGCCATAAACAAGAGCCGATATCCCCAAAAATGAGGCCGCAGACATATAGTCCCCTGCAATCGCCATACCGTTTTGAAAACCGGTGATGCCACCGCCTGCCGTGTAAAAATCTTTGGCGGTTTTAGTCCGTTTTGCTGCCCAATAGGTAATAGCCAACGTTGCCCCGACAAAAATCAAAAACATAATGATCGCTGACATATTGAGCGGTTGCTTGTCAACTGCTCCACTGATTGCTTCACCCGCAAATATCCCAGCTGATCCTAACAATAAGAAAATAATTGGTTTCATGCTTCCCCCTTCGCTTTTCTTTTGATTTTAGCGGTCAGCTCATCAAACTCACCGTTGGCACGACGGACATAAATCCCCGTCAAAATAAAAGCACTCACGATGACACCCACACCTACTGGAATCCCTACTGTCGTTACCGAACCAGCACTCAATGGTGTTCCCAAAACCGAAGGATCAAATGCAATTGTCAATACAAAGCCAAAATAAATCACCAACATCACAATCGTCAATGTCCATGCAAATGTACTTCGCACACGGACAAGCTGTAAAAAATCTGGATCGTTTTTGATACGATCAACCATCTCTTGTTTCATAATTAGATCTCCTTAAAAAGTGTAGTTTGCAATAAAGCGATATTCATCCCAGCTCACCGAACCGCTGGAGGCTTGATAAAAGTCATCGGCAAAATTCGCACGCAAACGTAATTGTAAATTTTTCATTGCTTGAGGAGAATATATCACATCAAACCCTGATTCACTTGCTGTCCATGCATAATTCGCAGAATAACCGTTTAAGCTATCCATATCATACTGTGTATAAAACACTCCCGTATTAAGATTTAGTCCAAACGTCTTCCAATCATAGCTTCCAGCAACTTTAAGCGCATCCGTTCCCGCCATAAACTGATGACGTGTCACCATCCCTTGTGTGTATGCCGGTGATCCGCCCCAAGGAGAGATTGTTCCGCCATTAATCGCTGCATCACTATTCTTTGAATTATGTGATAGTGCCCCATAAATATCGAAATTTGCTACTTTAATACCAACTTTAGCACCGATATAATCACTATCGATATTTGCAAGTTTATTAACACTATTGGATACATCATTAGTACCTACATCTTTTTCATTGATCCATTGAGCTGCAACATACGGTGCTATACCACTAGTATATGACCAGCCATAATTAGCTTCAGCATAAATAGCATTCAAAATATCATGAGCATAATAGTCCCATAATTGAAGCTTTAACCCTGGTATTCCTGAATAAAGTGCAGCCGCAACACTCACACCAGTCGTATTATCACCAAGAGTGTATTTCCCCATATTGGTAAAATCTCCCACTTGATTACGAGAATCAACCAACGAATATCCTGACGTAGCACTCAACACTGCATTGCCTGCACTTGCATGAGCATCATACACACGACCAAACGTCCCTTGAGCAAACTTAGTGATATGACCAGCCATAAGCGTAGTATCTTTAATATCCGTATTGGTCAGCATATACGCTTCAAAAAGGTTGGGGAGCATCCGTGCATCATCTGAACCTGCAAGCGGTGTATCAAGCTTTTGGCGTCCACCTTTAAACGTTGTGTTTCCATTTTTATATTGAAGATACCCCTCACCTAAATAGAAAAGATTTTCATTATTTTTACCCAACAGTGTCGGGTCTACTTGATAATAATCATCTCGAGGCGTCCGAAGTCCAAATCCGATGGACGTATATACCGCAGCGCCTAAACTCACACCATTGTACACACCTGTTTCATATTTGAGATATCCTCCGACAGCATTAGCTTTACGCATATAATCACGTCCGACATTACCTGCATTGGGGCGGCTATCATATTCACGACTGATGGTAAACTCACGCAGCTGTCCGCTTACTTTTCCCTCACTAAACATTGCAGCCACATCATCTGCTGCCATACTATTCATGACAGCGATAGAGGCCAAGGATGAGAGATACACCATGCGCTTCATCATTACTCCTTACAGTTTTAATACTGTCATCATAAAAACAAACCGTAGCATGAACGTAGCATTTGATAAATTAGAAAAACTAATTCCTAAAAATCAGAATAGTAATAAAAAAATGGGTAAAAAAGTAACGCTATCGTGAGCGTGGAATATCAATCATATACCCCAACGCACGAATATTTTGGATGAAATCTTCTTTGAGACTTTTTTTTAGGCGGCTCACTTCAGCACGAATCGTCGCATTATCGACATACTCTTCATCCCATATATAGGTTCGAAATTGGTCAAAATCAACAACTCTACCTCGATTTCGTGCCAACAGATCAATAATCTGAAGCTGTCGTTTTGATAACGCATGGGCAGTGTTTTCGCACTCCAATGTAGAGGTAGAAACATCATAGCTGTAACTTTTTGAGAGACGTAGATGATTTTGCGGCACCGCACACACTTGCATTACCTTATCAATACGCAAGGATAGCTCCTTGAGGTGAAACGGCTTTTTGAGATAATCGTAACACCCCAAATCATACGCTCGACTGATCCCCTCTATGTCCGCCAATGCACTGATATAAATAGCAGGCGGACGGATTTTAAGAGTATGAAGCTGTTCGAGTAAATCCAATCCATCGATTCCAGGGACATTAATATCGAGAATCAACAAGTCAAATGTATCGATTTTAAGTTTTTCCAACGCATCACACCCATCCACAAAGCTTACGACACGGTGACCCAGTGAGAGTAAATATTCATTAATCGCATCACTTAGCATCACTTCATCTTCCAGAAGGAGAATTTTCACACATCACCCCTTTTGCTGAATTGATATTCAAAACGGGTATGCTCCATCGACGAATCAATATGTATTGCAACCCCTTCTTCATCACAGATCGCTTTGACCAGACTAAGACCTAAACCAAATCCATCCGTTTTTTTACGCTCCCGATAGTAGGCTTCAAAAATCTTCTCGACATCCTGAATCTTTTGTGATTTACTCTCTACCCAAAACCAACACGCCTCTACCGTACAGCGTATTCCCACATGAATTGTCTCCCCATTTTTAGTATATTTAATAGCATTGGTGAGATTATTGTCAATAACCCGCTGGAGCTTCGTTTCATTAAAATAAACCCAGGCAGGAAAATCAGGTGAAGAGTACTCAAACGAGAGGTTTGAAAAATGGGCAACCTCATCAAAAAATTCAAGCCGTTGTTTCACATATTCCCCTAGATCTATCGCTTTTTTGGGATACTCAATCTGATCTTTTTTGACCAAATAACTCAAATCATCATAAATACTAAAGATATTTTTCACTGCAGCTTCGATTTTAGCAAGGTAACGATTACGCCCCTCATTCATACTAAACAGCTCAATATTTGCCATAATCACTGATAATGGCGTATGGGTTTCATGAATAGCATAGCGGATAAATTGTTTGTGTGATTCCAGTAAGCCTTGTGAAAACATCTGTTCTTCTTCCAGTGCTTCATTTTTGAGTTGTAGTGCTTGTGTTTTTTGGATTACTCTCTCTTCCAAACTTGTATTGAGCGAGTATAGCGATTCTTTTTGTTCATAAATCATCTGGGCCATAGCATTAGCATATCCCGCCATCTTTTTAAATTCATTAAAATAAAGGTCGTTGGGAAGAATACACATCTCTTTTTCGTGTGCGGACTCAAAAAACAGTAAAAATCGCTCCATATCTCTGGCGATCATACTATTGACGATTTTAGCCATACCAACAATGAATCCAAATAATATTAATGCCAAGGTAGCAATTTCCACGATCACCTTAATGAGGCGCGTTTTAGGCAAATCCTGAAACGACAGTGTTCCTGCTTGAGCCGCTTCTATGCCATTTCGTGCATATTTAATAAAATCTTTGTATTCATCATAAATAAGCAATGACGAAAAAATAAGGGTAAAAAATAAAATAAAAATAATCGTGTAGAAATTGAGTTCTTGTAAAGATATACTCGCCAATCTACGCTGTAACCACGACTCCATCGTATTCCACCTAAATTAAATTGCCCCATTATAACCCATTACGCTCGCTTGGTTAAGAATACTCCACTATAATTGCGCAATTATATTATCAAAAGGACACCTATGTTCGGACGCAAAGAACTTAAAACGTATACACCAACAGCTGAAGAGATGGCAAGCTATCAATGGGCAAAAATGACCACTGCAAAAGGGGTTATGTGGATTAAATTGTACAATGAAGAAACACCAAACACCGTTGCAAATTTCGCGGCATTGGTCAATGATGGCTATTACAACGGTCTTAACTTTCACCGTGTAATCCCTGGATTTATGGCGCAAGGCGGATGCCCTCATGGTACAGGTACAGGCGGACCAGGCTGGGCAATCCCATGTGAAACAGCACTCAACACTCACCGTCACGTCAAAGGCACTCTCTCTATGGCACACGCAGGTCCTAACACAGGTGGAAGCCAGTTTTTTATCTGTTTTGCTAGCACTCCACATCTCGATGGCGTTCACACGGTATTTGGTGGAATCGAAGCTGACGATAAAGAGTCTATGGCAGTTCTTGACAGTATCTCTATGCGTGATGCTATTGAAAAAGTAGAAATTTTGAGCTCAAGAGACTAAGCATGCTAGTCCACATCTGTTGCAGTGTTGATTCCCATTTCTTTATGGAAAAACTGCAACACGAATATCCAGATGAAAAACTCATCGGATTCTTCTATGACCCCAACATCCACCCCTACAGTGAATATCAACTACGCTACCTCGACGTACAACGAAGCTGTAATAAACTGGGAATTGAGCTCATAGAAGGTGACTATGATTTTGAAAACTGGATGGACGCTGTACGAGGATTAGAAAAAGAGCCTGAAAAAGGGGCTCGCTGTGAGGTGTGTTTTGACCGACGTTTCGAAGTAAGTGCCTATAAAGCACTCGAACTGGGTGAAAAAACCATGACCACCACACTGCTAGTCAGTCCCCAAAAATCCCAAGATCAACTCAAAAAATCGGGGGAAAACTTCCACCAAACCCATGGTGTTGAATTTATCGCCTTTGATTATCGTAAAAACGGTGGAAGCAACGATCAATCAGTCGTAAGCAAACAAGAGCAGCTCTACCGTCAAGATTATTGCGGATGCATCTTTGGTCTTACAATGCAACGAGAACAGCAACATCGCCTGATGGATGAGATGTTCTCCCCAATCTCTCAACAAATACTTCCTGCCTCTATTGAAGAACGATTGGAACTCTATACAAAACGCATTGAACTCGAAGATAACACTATTGGCTACCGTATCATCAAAGAACGTTTTATGAACTATCGGCTCATGCGCTCATTGGTCACTGTGGATAAACAAGTTATTCCTTCCTATCCTCTCTTTTATTCCACGATTAACCGCACTTCCACCAATGGAACCATTGACTTTGAACTAAATGGACAGTTTTTTCTTAACCGTGAAGAGGTACGATTTATTACCATTGAAACCTTTAATACACTCACTCATCAAAACTATGCCAACACACTAGAATTAATGTTTAATACACCTACAATTGACGTGGAATTAACATTACGTGCCCATCTCACTCAAAACCCTTTCAACACCTGTGCTATTTTTGTCGTTGATGACATTCCAACTTCAAGAATAGTTATTACATTGGAAACAAAAACCTATGATGACGTGAAAGAGACAATAATTCAGCTTCTATAATTTTTCACACTAAGTCTGTGCTATAATTATTTTAAGCTTGCTCTTAAACCAATCAAAATAAAATTCTACACACGATGTAAAAAAGGGTTTCAATGACACAACACCACTATGATGTTCTTATCGTCGGTGCAGGAATTTCAGGATGCGCACTAGCATACGAATTGGCTCGCTACACCAATATTGAAAAAATAGCTGTTGTCGAAAAGTATGAAGGAATTGCTACACTCAATTCCAAAGGAACCAGCAACTCTCAAACCATTCACGTAGGTGATATTGAGACCAACTATACCCTCTCAAAAGCAGCCATTACAAAACGTACTGCCAAAATGGTCGAAAAGTACTGCCTTGCCCACGAATATCAAAATGAGATTATTTTTTCTCACCAAAAAATGGCACTAGGAGTAGGTGATGATGAAGTAGAATTTTTACTTCATCGTTATGAAGAGTTTTCGCAACTATTTCCCTATCTCGAAGTATGGGACAAGGAGAGGCTAAAAACACTAGAGCCCCGTATCGTTTTTGATGCTGCAGGAAATGAACGCCCAGAAAATATTGTTGCTATTGGTGCACAAGGACAATGGACAACAGTTGATTATGGAAAAATGTCCAAATCTCTTATCGAAAATGCCATGAAAGAACCGGGTAAAATCGTCAATTTATTTTTAAATTCTCAAGTAATAAGCATTGAAAAAAGCTCAACAAGAGGTTACACCGTCTCAACTGATGATAAAACATTTGATGCCGATTTCGTGGTTGTTGACGCAGGGGCACATAGTTTATTTCTAGCCCACTCCATGGGCCATGGTGAAAACTTTGCTTGCCTCCCTATGGCTGGAAGTTTTTACATGACAACTCAAAAAATGCTCAACGGTAAAGTCTATATGATACAAAATCCCAA
>CAMBHX010000047.1 GCA_945867285.1 Sulfuricurvum sp. IAE1 | reverse complement strand
GCTTTACAAAACAATACGTGAAAGATTTGCTTCTATATCTTTAGCCACGCTGTATAAAAACGTTCACGCCATGATGGGTGTTAATCTGATTAGAGAAGTCAAATTGTCCGGACAGAAATCAAAATATGAGATTGATAAAGAGCCCCATGCGCATCTTCTATGTAAAAGCTGTGGGGAACTCAAAGATGTTGAGTTCAATCCAACCTCGCTTATTGAAAAAAGTATCAAAATAGAAAAATATAGTGCCGATGAAGTTTCTATTGTAATCTCAGGCACCTGCCCGAAATGCCAATAAGACTTTTATCGATGTGCTTCTTTAAGGGTATCTGCAATCAAAAATGCCAACTCAAGTGATTGATCAGCATTGAGACGAGGGTCACAGTGAGTATGGTAACGACTTTTAAGATTCTCAGATGTAATTTCAAATGACCCACCTAAACATTCGGTCACATTTTTACCTGTCATCTCCAAATGGACACCACCAGCATAAGTTCCCTCGGATTTATGTACTTGGAAAAATTCTTTCATCTCTTTAAGGACTGCATCCACTGGTCTCGTTTTGTATCCATTACTAGTAATTGTATTTCCATGCATAGGGTCACAGCTCCAAAGAACCTTTTTTCCCTCACGCTCAATGGCTTGAACTAAGCGGGGCATCCCATCAGCTACTTTATCAGCGCCCATACGAACGATGATATTAAGACGCCCTGCTTCATTGTTGGGATTAAGAACATCGCATAGATTAATCAAATCATCGATTTCCATACTTGGTCCCGCTTTGATCCCAATTGGGTTGTTAATTCCTCGCATAAACTCAACATGAGCACCATCAAGCTGACGTGTACGATCGCCTATCCATAACATATGCGATGAAACGTCATACCATTCACCTGTCAATGAATCTTGACGAGTGAATGCCTCTTCATAGTTCAACAAAAGGGCTTCATGAGAGGTATAAAAATCCGTTTCACGTAAAGCACTGTGCGTTGCTGATGTAATTCCACACGCTGCCATAAATCGTAATGAATCATCAATTTGACGAGAAAGTTCATCATATTTTTTGCTCATCTCATTTTGCCCAACAAATCCCAAATTCCATGCATGCACTTGGTGTAAATCAGCCATTCCCCCCGATGCAAATGCACGCAGAAGATTGAGTGTTGCGGCCGATTGATTATACGCTTGAACCATACGATAAGGATCAGGGATACGTGCTGCTTCAGTAAATTCAACCCCATTAATAATATCACCTCGATAGCTAGGAAGACTAATACCATCGATTGTTTCCATGTCTGATGAACGAGGCTTAGCAAACTGTCCACCTAAGCGCCCTACTTTTACTACAGGAACACCTCCTGCGAATGTCATCACAATTGCCATTTGCATCATAACTTTAAAAGTATCACGAATATTATGTGCGTGAAATTCTGAAAAACTCTCAGCACAATCACCACCTTGCAATAAAAATGCTTTTCCCTCACATACATCAGCTAGAGCTTTTTTGAGATTACGTGCTTCCCCAGCAAATACCAAAGGAGGATAATTTTTCAACTGTTCCTCAATAGCACTAAGAGACGCCTTGTCAGGGTAAATTGGTTGTTGTTTTATTGGTTTTTCTCTCCAGCTTGATCGGCTCCATGTACTCATATTCTATTCTCCAAATTGACAAATTTTATATTACTCTTCCGTATCAATAGAAATACGGGTAACTTCAGGGGATTGCAAAGGACTTTAATCCTTGCCATTGAAACGGACTTGTTCGTTTTAATGCGTAGCATCCATTGGTATTGGCAATTTTAGCGATTTATCCTAAAAAACCACTGATTCATGAGTCAAAAGCTATATTTAGGTTTTAAAAAGTATAATACCGCCATTTATGATATTACATAATAATTTTGACACACTTCAAGAGAGCCTATGACATCCAGCCAACTTAATCATTTTTTATTGTTGTTTTGCAAAGAACTCTCCTTTCATGTAGAGCTTGTCTGTGCACGTCAAGATGAAATATCCCCTGTAGAGTTTTCTGAACTAATTTCCATTGCAACCAAGGAGGTCTTAGATCTATATCTAAGTGGTGAACTCGAACTGCATGAATATGAAGCTAATCAAGAGTCAAACTATAAAGATTTGGCACATCTTGGGATCAGTGCATATGCACAATCTAATGAAATTTTTGAAAAAATTACTCAAGAACATTCGACTCTTTTAGATCAAAATAAAACACATGATATTGATATAGAGGCTCTAAATGAAAAATTTTCCGATATTCAAAGCCATCTGACTGGAGAAATCTCTAGAGCTAACAGTGTCATAAAAGCGTTGCAAGAACAAGTTAAAAATCTCGAAATCACATCAACCCTCGATCCACTGACCAAAACTTATAACCGATATGCACTATTGAAACATTTTGACAATCTTCTATCTCACGATAAAAAACTCCAAGAACTTTTTGTTATTATGCTAGATATTGATAATTTTAAATCCATTAATGACCGCTTTGGGCACATTGCAGGAGATAAAATTCTTATATTTATTGCTAAATTGCTCAAAAAAGCACTCAGAGATGGAGATAAAATCTATCGTTTCGGAGGAGAAGAGTTTTTTCTCGTTCTCAATCGAACCAATTTAGAGGGTGCGCAGCTAGTTGCCAATCGATTACTCTCGTTATGTCGTCAGAACAAACCACTTTTTCAAAACGAGCAAATTTCTGTTACAATCAGCTTAGGTCTTACACAAATGTGCCCTGACGACACACTCGACACACTTATTCATCGAGCAGATACTGCACTGTATCGAGCAAAAAAGAATGGTAAAGACAACATGGAGATTGAACTATAATGGATTTAAACACACTAGATATAGCTGTTGGTACTATTGTTTTATTACTTGGCCTTAAAGGACTTTTAAATGGATTCTGGAAAGAGCTTTTTGGTCTTATAGGAATTATTGGTGGTCTTTTTGTCGCTTCTCATTTAGGTGGAACCTTAGGCAAGCTTCTCAATACAATTCTTTTTAATTTCGAATCAACTTCTGCCATTAATCTCATTGGATTTATTTTTACCGTGGGTATTTTTTGGTTATTCATGGTTCTATTAGGAATCGGATTTAAGCGTCTCACTGCTCTTAGTGGCTTAGGTTCTGTTGATCGAGTCGTTGGATTTGTATTAGGTGCTAGTAAATTTTTCTTTATTTTTTCCGTTATCATCTACGCTTTGTTTAGTGTTACTGCAATTCGTGAAAACTTTAGTGAAAATGTCAAGGATAGTATTTTATTTGAACCAATGTTTGCAACAGGAAATTTCATCCTACATATCGAAACAGATGATGTCACAGGATTATTAGATTCCAATAGCAGTGAAAACAATTCAAACAACACGGCAACTGAAGATCCTACAAAAAAGGAGTATAATTAACCATGGAAACTCACTCACATTTTACTGAACGTACGGTTGAGTACACTAAACTCCTAAGTGATTTCAAACAGCTCCTCAAAGAAAATGCGCTCAAATTTACTATACAGCGTGAAGTTATTCTTGAGACACTGTATAATAGCGATGAACATCTCAATCCTGAAGACTTACACAAGCTTATTCAAAAAGAGCACCCAGAGCTCAATACAGGTATTGCAACTGTTTATCGAACTCTCTCAATGCTCGAAGAAAACAATATGGTTACCTCACTATCTTTTGGTGCACAAGGTAAAAAGTATGAGCTTGGAGCAAAAGATCACCATGATCATCTCATTTGTACCCAATGTGGTGCTATATCAGAGTTCGTCTGTGAAGAAATAGAAGCACGTCAAGAGAAAATCGCCCTTGATTTTGATTTTAAAATTTCCGATCATTCGATGCAAATTTACGGCATTTGTAAAACATGCCAAACGAAAAATAAGGACAGTTAACGTGACATTCGATAATCAATATGTAGTTCAACGAATCGATAAAGCCAACGCTTTGCGTGCAGCAGGAATTGATCCCTATGCGAATCATTCACAGCGCAACACAACAATCCAGAAGTTTCATAATGTCAACTCTGATCTTTTTAATCTTGAAGACAAAAGAGATGAACATCGACACTACACTATAGCTGGGCGCATCATGCTTTATCGTCTTATGGGGAAAGCCAGTTTTCTCAAAATTGAAGATGAGAGCGGAATGCTTCAAATCTATGTTGCACGCGATAATTTACCAGAAAATTTTTATAATGACGTTTTTAAAAAACTCATCGAAGTAGGTGATATTATTGAGGTCAGTGGTTATCCGTTTGTCACTCAACAAGGAGAACTCTCTCTTCATGTCGATACACTAAAAATCCTCACCAAAGCCATTTCCCCTTTGCCTGAAAAATTTCATGGCATTCAAGACAAAGAATTGCGCTACCGCCAACGCTATTTGGATTTAATTATGAATTCACAAGTGCGAAAAACCTTTCAAATTCGTTCACAAGTGATCAGTCTGACTCGACGATTTTTCGAAGACAAAGGGTTTTTGGAGGTTGAAACTCCTATGATGCATCCCATCGCAGGTGGCGCCAATGCTAAGCCATTTGTAACCCATCATAATGCCCTTGGAATTGATCGATTTTTACGTATTGCACCGGAGCTGTATCTCAAACGTCTTATTGTTGGTGGTTTTGAGGCAGTATTTGAAATCAATCGTAATTTTCGTAATGAGGGGATGGACGCTACTCATAATCCTGAATTCACCTCTATTGAATTTTATTGGGCCTTTAAAACCTATAAAGATTTAATTATTTTGACCAAAGAATATTTTGAATATCTTTTTGACCATCTTAATCTTCCAAAGCGGCTACCTCATGGTGACATCGAAATTGATTTTGATTGTTTTACTGAAATCGAATTGATTGAAAGTTTGACAGTTATTGGAGGTGTCCCTGCAGATGTTGTTAACAACAAAGAAAAAATTCTTGACTATTTACGTGCGCAAAAACTTGAAGCCAAAGTCACGCTTAACTTAGGACAGCTTCAAGGAGAGCTTTTTGATGAATTTGTTGAAGCCAAGCTTATCAATCCTACCTTTATCACCCATTATCCCGTAGAAATTTCACCACTTGCTAGACGTAATGATGCACGTCCAGAGCTGACGGATCGATTTGAACTTTTTATTGCAGGACGTGAAATTGCTAATGCCTTTAGTGAGCTTAATGATCCTCTCGATCAGCTCGAGCGTTTTGAGGGACAAATGGCAGCCAAAGACAGCGGAGATGATGAAGCACACGAGATGGACGAAGATTTTGTCACCGCCCTCTCATACGGTATGGCTCCTACAGCAGGCCAAGGTATCGGAATTGATCGCTTGGTAATGATGCTAACTAATCAGCACTCTATACGAGACGTATTGCTATTTCCAGCAATGAAACCCCTAAACCCAAACCAACAAGGAGAAGAAGAATGAGCTTCCTCAAAGAATATGATAACGAGATTTATACCCTATGCGAACAAGAGCTAGAACGTCAGACTGACCATTTAGAGATGATTGCGTCTGAAAATTTTACATTGCCTGCCGTTATGGAAGCTATGGGTTCCGTTTTTACCAATAAATATGCTGAAGGGTACCCAGCTAAACGCTATTATGGTGGATGTGAATATGCAGATGGTGTTGAGCAGCTCGCTATTGACCGTGCATGTGAACTTTTTGGATGTAACTATGCTAACGTCCAGCCTCACTCTGGCTCATCTGCTAATGGTGCTGTCTATGCTGCATTACTTCAAGCAGGTGATAAACTTTTAGGTATGGATTTGAGTCATGGTGGTCACTTAACTCATGGATCAAAAGTAAGTTTTTCAGGCAAAAACTACCATAGTTTTTCGTATGGTGTTGAACTTGATGGTCGTATCAACTACGACCGTGTTTTGGATATTGCCAAAATCGTGCAACCGAAAATTATCATCTGTGGCGCATCTGCCTACGCTCGTGAAATTGATTTTGCAAAATTCCGTGAAATTGCTGACGCTGTAGGTGCTCTTCTATTTGCAGATATTGCTCACATTGCTGGATTAGTCTGTGCAGGTGAACACCCGAGCCCATTCCCACATGCACACATCGTAACAACCACGACTCATAAAACTCTTGCAGGACCTCGTGGTGGTATGATTATGACTAACGATGAAGATATTGCCAAAAAAATCAACTCAGCGATCTTCCCAGCACTTCAAGGCGGACCATTAGTACATGTAATCGCTGCAAAAGCAGTTGGTTTTAAATACAATCTCTCACCAGAATGGAAAGTTTATGCAAAACAAGTCAAATCAAATGCAAAAATCCTAGGTGAAGTTTTAATCAAACGTGGTTATGATATCGTGAGTGGTGGGACTGACAATCATCTTGTACTTGTTTCATTTCTCAACAAGCCTTTTAGTGGAAAAGAAGCTGATGCGGCTTTAGGTAATGCTGGAATCACTGTTAACAAAAATACTGTACCAGGGGAAACCCGTTCTCCCTTTGTTACTTCAGGTATACGTATAGGTAGTCCAGCACTCACTTCACGAGGCATGAAAGAAAAAGAGTTTGAATTCATTGCCAATAAGATAGCTGACGTTTTGGATGATATTGAAAATCTTGACAAACAAAAAGCAATCAAAGAAGAGCTCAAAACATTAGCACGTGGATTTGTCATCTACAAACAATCAACATATTAAGAAATTCTCAAAAAGTTTACTTTTCGTAGCTTTAGGGAATTGCAAAATGAAAAGCGTACTTAAAAGCGAATTGCTTGGCTTTTATAGCTTTGGAACTCGCACTGTTATGCAAAGCATCAGAGTGTGCGTCCTTGCCTCTGAAACGGACGGGTTCGTTTCAGTGTCTAACATTAATAAAAAGGAAAGTGCCCATGACCTCCATGGATATAAAACTCATCAAAATGGTTAGTGACCATCATTGGCTCAAACATGATACGACTGTCGATAAAATAGAGTTTAAGGGGCGTACACTCTTCAACAAATACGAAAAAGTTTCCAAGCCCATAACTCAAACGCTGATCGACCAACATCTCAAAAAACAAATTACGATTGCTCATTCTCTAATAAATCAGTTTGGTAAGGTAGAAAATATTGTTATTGACTACAATGGAACCGATACTCAACGCTTTTATCATAAAGCGCAGTTATTGCTACGAGAAGAAGGTTTTATCAATTTTACCGCTTTTGAGACTAAAACCCCAGGACATTTACATGTTTATATCCACAAAGGCCATACAACGCTTCAAGAAGCGATACAATTAGGTAAAATGCTCTCCTTAAAGCTTGCAGCCAAGCAACCCAAACAATGGAGAATGTTTCCTGCGGATGATTTACCAAGCGAGTATAATATATTGAACCTGCCTTATGAAGTTTACGCAAAAGAGCGTGGTGCTTCGTGGTCAAAGCACTTGTAAGAAAAAAGGAGAAGAAATGGAAGAAAAAAACGAACTCAACGACATCATCCTCAATAAGGGTGGTAGTGGAAATGGAAGTAAAAAACTTCTTCTAGCGATTGCGGCACTCACCCTAATTCTTATTATTGTTTTAGTCATTATGAGTTCACTTAAAAATGACGAAGTACAAAAATCGCCTCAAGCAATATTACCGCCAGAGCCTAGTGCCCCTACTGAAGTCATCAGTGATCCTTTATTTGAGCCTGTTGAAGTTATCCAAGAAGGTAATGGGAGTATAGGTGAACAAAATCTTGATCAAGTAGCTCAGAAAATCAAAGAAGAGTCGCTTCAAAATGCCCCTTCTGTTCAAGGAGTCGTTCCAGCGACAACAGTCACTAAAACAGTTACGCAACCAACAAGCCCAGTACAAAGTACTCAAGCTCCTGTTGTCGTTGCACCTATAGTATCTCCTGTTGTCCAAAAAGTAGTTCCTGCTGTACCACAAAAGAGTATTACACAACCCACAATTGCCAAAAAAACTGAGCCAAAGAAAGTGCAAGCAGCTTCTATTACACCTCAAACAAAAAAAGTAACACAGCCAAAACCAGCTACTTCTACGAAAACAATTCCTGTAAACACTCAAAAACCTGTAGATACAAAAGCTCAAACGCCATCAACCACTGATACTGGAACTACATATCTCATCCAAGTAGGCTCTTTTTCCACAGAACCGGACAAAGCACTGATTGATCGTCTAAATGCAAGTGGTTTGAAATATACTTCTCAAAAAAAAGGTGATACTACTAAAATTTTAGTAGGACCTTTCCAAGGCGACAAGGCAACTCAAGATGCAATGAGTAATATTCGAAAAAATATCGAAGCTAAAGCGTTCAAGATAAAGGGATAATGTGATTCACTCTCACCGTTTTACGCTCGACCAGTTCGCACCTATCGCCGTTTATGAAAAGCTCAAAAATCTCTTTCCTGGCGAAATATCATTCTTGCTCGAAAGTGCTGGAAACAGTAATGGCAACTATACTATCGTTGCCTTGGGAGCTCGTGAACGTCTAACGTACGATAAGAAAACAACGCTCTATACAGATGCCAATCATACAGTTAATATATTAGAACAATCTCCTTTTGAATTTTTAAAGAGCTACTATCAAAAAATTGATTTTAAAGCATATCAAACTCACGCCAAAGAACTGGACGTAGGATATATTGATGGTTTTATTGGATATATTGGCTATGATATGGTTAATGTTTTTGAAAGTGTTTTAGAAAAATCGATGGTTGATTTGGAAGACCAAACCGCTATTCCTGATATGGATTTGATTCTGCCCAAACTGGTTGCCGTTGTTTCTCACAAATACTCAACTATAACTCTTATAAGTGCTCTATCAGAGTTTCAAGATAAGTTTTTAAGTATCGAAAACACACTCAAATCACTCTATCATTATACACCTCTTTCCCCTATCAAAAATGATCAGGGGGGAGATTTCATTCATACTAAAGAGCATTTTTTCTCCATGATTGATGCCTCTAAAGAGATGATAAAAAGTGGTGATGTTTTTCAAATCCTTATGACCAACCGCTATATCCGTCATGCCCAAATTGATCCTTTGAGTTTTTATCGTGTATTACGTATCAAAAATCCATCACCCTATATGTATCTCATGGAATACGGTGATTTTAGCATCGTAGGGAGTTCTCCTGAAGTCATGGTACGTCTAAATGATGGAGACATATTACTTCGTCCTATCGCAGGTACACGCAAACGTGGTGGAAGTAACAGCCGTGATTTAGAGCTTGAAAATGAACTCCTAAATGATCCTAAAGAACTCTCAGAGCATTTGATGCTTATTGATTTGGGACGTAATGATGTTGGACGAGTAGCCAAAACAGGAACTGTACGAGTTGAGGACATGATGCACGTTGAGAGATATTCACATGTTATGCATATCGTCTCAGATGTCCATGCAGTTTTACGAGAGGATAAAGATATGTTTGATCTTCTTGCCGCTACTTTTACCGCAGGAACTATGACAGGTGCTCCTAAAATACGCTCGATGGAGCTCATTGCACAATTTGAAAAAGTAAAACGTAGTTTTTATAGCGGTACAATCGGTTATTTTGGTTTTGATGGCAATATGGACAGTGCTATCACTATTCGAACTGCCCTCATCAAGGAAGATAAAATTATCCTTCAAGCAGGAGCTGGAATTGTCGCCGATTCCGTTCATGAACTGGAATATCTCGAAGTTACTAACAAACTTGGTGCCCTTACGAGCACTATTGACGATTTAATTAATCCACGATAATGGATATTTTTACTATTTTCGGTGATCCTGTTGCTCATTCACGATCACCTTTGATGCACAATCATGTTTTCAATACACTTACTATTGATGCGTGCTATACTCGAACTCATCTCGTGGATGGTTCAAAATTACGCCAAACTTTTTTTGACAAAAATCTTAAGGGGGCTAATATTACTGTCCCGCACAAAGAAGCTGCTTTTTTGGCATGCGATGAAGTTCGTGGGATTGCCAAATCTATAGGTGCAGTCAATACTATTGTCAATGAAGATGGTAAACTTATTGGCTATAACACCGATGCTGATGGATTTATAGCAGCACTTCACTCGTTTGGGGAAGTTAAAACTGCTCTTATTTTAGGGGCTGGGGGTACGGCACGAGCTTTGGGGCTGGTTTTACGACAAAATGGCATCAATCCCACTATCCTCAATCGTTCCACAAGTAGACTGGAATATTTTACCAAAAATGACTTTTTAACTTATACGTGGGAAAACTTTTCATGTGAGGAGTATGACCTCATCATTAATACTACTTCTGCTGGACTTGGTGATGACAATCTGCCCGTTCCTATACCAATACTCACTTCATTATTACAAACAGCACAATGTGCTATCGACGTTATTTATGGAAAAGAGACGCCCTTTTTAGCCTATGTCAAAAAAGCGAATATTCCCTATAAAGATGGTTCAGATATGCTCTTGGAGCAAGGAGTTTTAGCTAATTATCTTTTTTTACATGGTGCAATATCAACAGATGTGATTCATCCTATTATGCATAAAAGTTTTTTATTTTAAAATCAACGAGCTTCTTAGGGTTCAAACGGTATAATCAATCTATCCAAAGTCACATCACAAAGGCTATACTAATGTGCCATCTTCATCATCTTGATATTGATCAAAAAACCCTCCTTAGAGACCAGCTTCTCATCTACGCTAATGCTATGGGTGGGAAAAATTCATTTTTAAAACTCTTGGAGACCATTCGTCACACTTCTCCCAATGCACTTATCTCCAAAACTGCCAATGTTCGCTTCTCTAACGGCATCGTTCGATGGAATAAAACTATCCATCGTGACACACTAGCTCTTTTGAATACTCGCCTCAATATTCGAACCAAAGAAAACAGCAACCTAATGGCACCAGCGAGTGATAAGACATATAAAAACGTCGCTAATATGCTCAAAACACTTTCTCCATTAGGATTTGTCGTCACCATGGATAAAGAAACGGATGGAAGCGGATTTGGATTTAAAGCATTTGATATTATTGATGATAATACCACCGTTATGAACCCAATATTTGAAACCATTTTCTTTTGTCCTGTGGCTGTAGTCAAGAAATTCCTCAACTTCACACCAAAAGAAATCCCAGCCGAAGAAACCGATGCAAATTGACGGACGTTTTTGGCTCACCAAGCAACAGCAGAGCTTTTTAGGTGCTGGACGTGTTGAGCTACTGGAACACATCGATGCAACTGGCTCTATTAATGCTGCTGCCAAAGAGATGAAAATGAGTTATAAGGCCGCTTGGGAGCGAATCAATGGGATGAATGCGCTGGCTGATTTCCCCCTCATCGAACGAACTACTGGAGGGCGTGGTGGTGGTGGGACAAAGCTTACCCCCTATGCACGTGAGCTCATTGCCACTTTTCACCGTTTGGGGGAGCTCCATCGTCAATTTATCGACCGCTTTTCAGAAGCTGGAAGCGATCCCGAGCATCTTGCTCGGATTTTAAGTCGTACCTTTCTTACTACCAGCGCACGTAATCAACTCCCCTGCACCCTTACTTCTATCGAAACACTTGGGCTGCATTCCACCCTAACACTCTCTTTGAGCGGTACAGACACCCTAATTTCTAC
>CAMBHX010000046.1 GCA_945867285.1 Sulfuricurvum sp. IAE1 | reverse complement strand
TTGAATGCTCTAAACATCTCATGACGTTCTACATGTTGACCGATGAGTTCAAAGATTGGAAGCACTTTAATGGAGGATTCTATAATTACAGCACGCAATCCATCAGGAAGTACACGAGGGAAGTTTTCAACGATTCCGCCGCCTGTGATATGCGCTAAAGCTTGGATTTTATCTTTGAGTGCTTTAAAGGTTTTGACATAGATGCGTGTTGGAGTCAGCAACGTCTCAATAAGAGGTTTGCCTTCAAACTCATCCTCAAATTTCATACTCATTTTTTCAAACAACACTTTACGTGCGAGAGAAAAGCCATTGGAATGTAATCCACTGCTGGGTAATGCTATGAGAATATCTCCCGCATTGACATGCCCAGAACGATCAAGTTCGCTTTTTTCAGCGATTCCTACCGCAAAACCTGCCAAATCATAATCATCACTGTGATACATCCCTGGCATTTCCGCTGTTTCACCACCGATAAGGGCACATTCAGACTCGATACACCCTGCTGCTATTCCACTCACAACTGCCGTTGCGGCTTTGACATCAAGCTTGCCCGTTGCATAATAATCAAGGAAAAAAGAGGGTGTTCCGAAGTTACAGATGAGATCATTGACGCACATAGCGACCAAATCAATTCCCACAGTGTTGTGAATCCCTGAATCAATCGCGAGCTTGAGCTTAGTGCCGACACCATCAGTAGCTGCCAACATAACAGGCTCACGGTATCCAGTGGGTAGTTCAAATGCTCCTGCAAATGAACCAATCCCCCCTAAAACACCAGGGATTCTAGTCGATTTAACGAGAGGTTTGATATTTTCGACGAAATTATTGCCTGCGTCAATATCGACACCGGCATCTTTGTAGCTGATTTGGCTCATTGGAAATTCCCCATCTAGTTGTAATGGGTGCCATTATAGCGAATGAGCCGTTAGGAGAAGTTTAGGGGGTGACTTTTGTTGGACATTTTCCAAAAAGCTTTCCAAACACCCACAGTGATGGGCAGAAATCAAATAAGGCCCAAACAATTATCATTGCGATAACAAACCCTTGAAGAATCATGCCATAGACGATAAGTCCTTGGAAGAAGAGGACCATAGAAATAGACAATACAATTGCCATAAGAAATCGTTGTATTTTTTCAGCGCACATTTTAGAATTCCTATACGTAAATATTTTTAGATGTGCGATTATACAAAAAAGAAAGAATAATAAATCTTATGGATGTTATCTATAAGAACTTATTAAAAGACAGCCGTTTCTAAAACTCCGGAATAACAATATCATCGATATCATCGAAATGGCTTATTGAGGATGGTACTATTTTTTTAACATCATCATTAAAAGCTTTTGCAATCGATATAGAAAGTTTTTGCGCATCGAGAGGTTTCAATAAGTATCCCTTAGCTCCAGCTTTAATAGCGCTAATTACCATCTCCTCTTGCCCATGTGAAGTGACCATGATAATATTTGCTTTTGGGTCTTTTGCGCGTATCTCTTTGACGGCAGCAATCCCATCCATATCAGGCATAGTGATATCCATTGTCACTAAATCGGGCTTGAGTTGCATGTATTGGAGAATGGCTTCATTGCCATTTTTTGCTTCACCTGCAACCGTATGTCCCATAGAGAGAAGCATTCCTGCCATATTTCGTCGAAGGATCAATGAGTCATCGACGATAAGTATTTTAAGTGGTTTAGCTGCTTTAGGTACAGCAATATTTTGATGATCATCTTGAGTACGTGTGATGTTGATATGAATCATGCTAAAATGCTCCTTGTAGAATAAAATGGTTCATAGGTAATCTCTTGCTGACAAGTCAGAACAGGTGTCTGAACCAATCAGATACAAACACATTGCACCCTGCGAGGTTACAAGTTTTGTTTTGAGAATATGACACTTTGAACGTATAATAGATTGCGCTTGTTCTGTGATCGCTGGAGGGGTAATATTGATTGTTTCTCCTTGTTTGGCAAGTGGGGCAATAGCATGCCCTACGATAATATTAGCAATTTCACCAGCAGCGCTGATTTTAAACTCCTCATATTCTTCTGATGGAATCTCTTCACCTGCAAAAACTTGGGTTAAATAATCAAGCAGGGGCTCTTCGTAGACGATATAAAAAAGTACATTTAAATGTCCTCCTATGCCAATCATAGCAGTATGCCTATTAAGGGTGATTTGTTGTACTACCAAATTTTCAGCATCAACCTCACTGGTTATTTCCATTGATTCTTGTAAAAAAGCGATAGAATTATCTGTCATCGATTTAAGTATCGGCTCAAGACGCATATGGGTACTCAAACTATCTCCTTTTGTTATCAGCTAAAATTATTAAAAATTTGTCCTTAAGAGTTACTTGATTAGTATAAATCAATCGCTTTAAAGAGGAATATTGAACACAAATGTTGTTCTTTCTCCTGAAATAGTATGGATACTGATGGTTCCATTAAGATTGCGAATTTCTTGTAGGACGGAATTCATACCAAATCCTCTGCCAGAGAAGGTACTGACTTCAGACTTTGTGCTTAAATTGTCAATAAAAAGAAGTTCAGACAGATCGTGGAGTGCATTAAGCTCATCAGTTGTCATAATCCCTATGGAGCACACTTTTTCTTTTAAGTGGTCAAAATCAATCCCTCGACCATCATCTGAAATTTCTACTCTAAGAGAGGTCTCCTTCAATGAAACCAAAAGAGAAATAGTTCCATATTCCTCCTTGTTATTGCGAATTCGTTCTTCAGGGGTCTCAATTCCGTGATCAATAGCATTTCGAAAAATATGCACAAGAGATTTGATAAACGATTTCAATTCATTTCCTGCGAGAATGTCATCTTCACATTTAATCTGAAGAGGATGGATACTTTTATGGAGACGCTGGGCAGTTTGTTCTACATATTTTGGAAATGTTAAAAAAAGTTCTTTGAGCGGTTTTTTTTGCAGAGCATGAAAATGATCAAGAATTTCCATTATATAAAGGTTGGGTTCATCGTATTGGGATGCAACTTGCTTGACTTTTGCATATAAGGTCTTAAATGTTTCTTCATCAATACTTATGAATGTTTTATGGGTTAAAAAATCTTCTCCTAAGGTTTTGCACAGCAATCCCGTGTCTTTTGCTAGCCATTCGTGAAAATTAATTTTTTCAAGCAAACCACGTAGTGCGCTATTGGTTAAATCTGTTTTATACGTTGCTTCAGAGAGTCTTGATTCTAAATTATGAAGGACACGAGGAAGGAGTATGAAATCTTTTTGTGCAAATAAAGCCTTATAGGTATGAACATTCCGATAGAGATTTGAGAGATTTGCCTGCGGAGTGTTGTTGCCATCACAGTACTCTTCATAATGGTCTGCGAAGAGATTAAAATCATCGATAATCTCAAGAAGCTCTTCTCGATTGCTAATCGCAGTGACTGTCATTTTTAAGATATTATGCTCTTTCTCTAAATTTTTTTCAAGTATTTTTGTAAGGGTTATGTCAGTCAAAATAGCCATAAATTTATCGTTTGAAATCTTTTTATAGCTTACATGAACCATTTTATCCTCCAGAGCAAACTCATGTGGGAGAAGCGAAATAATCGTTGAAACCGTATGAGTATCTTCTTCATCAAACAAAGAGATCACAGTAGATTCAAAAAGATGCTTTTTAGGATCTTCTGGAGTAAAAAGGAGTGAGCTAATACTTTCATCTGCAATATGGTCACCAAAAAGAGAGGTGCATTTTTTAGAATATTCAGGATCAATCATCAAATTCTTTGAAAAGGTTAAAAATCCTTGGTTGGCATTATCTAAAAGACGAGTAATTGCTGCGGTTCGTTCTTTGACTTGTTGTTCGAGCTCTTGTTGAATTTTTCGGTTTTGGATTTTATAGGCGATGAAAAAAGGGAGTAAAATCATGATATAAAAGGCTGCTTCAATTAAAGAGTGAAACGTCAGGATCGCTAACTGATGATTAAAATCTTTCATTTCAATATCAGCACCAATAATATAGGTTTTACCTGATGGTGATACATGAGGGACAAATGCAGAACGTAGCAGACCCCATTCATCTTGAGTCTCTTCGTCATATTGGATTGTTTTTGTGCGGAATGATTTTAATAACATTAAAGAAGGTTCATCGTAGATACTCCAAAAAGGACTTAGCCCCTCTTTAGTTTTTAGTTCTTCAGGTGTTGCGCTGCTGGAGGTAAAACGGACCGTTCCTTGGTCTAAGACAAAAGAATAAATATATTTCACTCCAAATTGCTCAGCTGCTCTTGAAAGAGCAATGCGTGTAGATTCGTCTTCTATGTCGGAAATGCTTTGCTGATTCATATGAGGAGTATGTAAAGAGGCTGGAAGGTAGATATCTGCAATAGCAGCAGCTTTGATCAAAGTATTGTAATTATCTTCGACCAGCTTTTCAGTCTCATAATGATACTTAACCCCTATATAGGCCAAAAGACCTAAAAAATAAAAAATTACAGCCAAGATTGTATATTTTTTCATAAAATCACCCGTAATATCTTTTGAAATTGATGTAAGTTATTATACAAAAATAATCCCTAAAAAGAATCGAGCTTAAAAAAGACTCTACCGTATTGACTTCAATGCGCTTTAATCTGTACGTGTTACAATCGCTTTCAAATTAACCCACAAAAGAGTTGTAATCGTATGAAAACATTTATTTACCCTGAAATGATGGTGCATACAGCACTGTGTACCCATAAGCTTCCTAACAACGTAATCCTCGTAAGCAATGATTCACGCTCCCTACAAGATGAACTCTCCCGCCATAAAACCTCGGCAGTGACGTTGATGAGTGCCAATACTCTTCTTGAGGGCTTTAGAGATACAGTGGACAATAGTGCTGATGTTGTTTTACTAGATACCGTATGTAATGATGCTGCTGTTTTAGCACATATTAACCGTACTCTCAAAGAAGACGGTGTTTTAGTAATGCAGCACCCTCACTTGGATGATGTTGCTTCTAACACGACATTGATGGAGATATTAGGAAACTATTTTATTATTGTTATGCCATATCATCTTGAAGACGGCACAACGTTATTGTTATGTTCTAAAAAATACCACCCCACTGCTGATGTGATTTTGCAACGCAGCGATCTAATCGAAGGTCATCACTACTACAATTGTGACATTCATATTGCAGCATTTGCAATGCCTCAATATGTGCGCAAGAACTATTTGGGTGTTGTGAAAAATTAATTCAATCATTGGTATTATTTCGCTGATATTAACTGTCTGGAGAAATAATGCCCTATAAATACGCCATTGCACTCACAGGGGGAATTGCTACAGGGAAAAGTACCGTAGGGACGCTGTTGGGGCTTAATGGGTTGCGCATTATTGATGCGGATGCTATTTCGCACCGCATTTTGGATGAAAGCACCTTGTGGGTGCGTGAGCATTTTGGGACCGAATTTGTTATCAATGGAAAAGTCAATCGACCCCAATTGGGCAAGATTATTTTTTCCAATCCCGATGCCAAAAAAGAGCTAGAGAGCTTTTTACATCCAAAAATCCGTGCCGCTATCGAAGAAGCCAGCGAGAAACAAGACACGTTTTGTTATCCCTACCTCATCGACATACCCCTATTTTTTGAAACCTCATCGTATCCGATTGAGCAATCCGTTGTTGTGTATACCCCCAAAGCAATACAACTAGAGCGCTTTATGAAACGTAATGGCTATGATGAAACAGAGTCGCTGCGCCGCATCGAATCCCAAATGGACATTGACGAAAAACGCTCTCGTGCTACTTGGGTGATTGACAACTCATCCGACCTAAAACATCTCCAGCGTGAATGTGAAAATTTTGTCGAAGAGATTAAAAGGGTGTATCCAGCACCCAAGGTATAGATATTTTTATAGATTACGGCACTTTTTGATTGTACACTTCTGCTACCAATTTCTTACGCATTTTTTAGATTCACGTTCCTCTTCTTCTGCATTTTGACGCATCCTTGTATATTCTAGATTGTCAAGGATGCGAGAGGGAATGGTCATAGAATCTGGATATCTTTGAGAGGACTTCTTCCAAATCTATACGTCCACTCCAAAAAATGTGTCATATGTCTTACATTTGGGAAGACGCTTGTTATGCCTTCCATACATTACTACTTGTATTATCCCGCCTTGTTCAAGCTTATCCAAAGCACTATCAGAGTCTTTAGTCTTCTCCCAAATCGCCTCTGCATCTTTTGAAGCTTGAGGCATAAGCTCACATACATTTACTTGGGCATAGGGCGATGGGCAGGCTATCAATACAGTTGAAAAAAGTAATGTTTGAAGGAAATATTTCATGATGTTCCCTTTAGATAGGTTATTGATGATTATATCGAAATTCAATCTATGATGGCAGGAAGTATCTGTTGAGAGAGGGTAGACTTGGCTTTCAGCTGCAAGCAGTACCAGACAATGTGCGTCCGTTAGAAAGTCTAAGTATTGGAATGATAGAATAAATAAAGTTAAATATCAATAAAGGAAATCAATTGACGTTACATGACAAAGTACTTCATGAGTTATGTGACGCACTGAAGATTGATTATTCGCACCCTGAATATGCCAAGTTCGCAAAAGTTGGCGATCTCGTCAATCAGGCTTATGTCAAAATTGCTATCAAAGAATTTGCCCATATTAAAGCAACTAATCCCTCAAAATCGATAGCATCAGATTTTGATTTTTTGATGGGACTGTATAATAAACACATCAAAGAGCATCAAGTGATGTTTTTGCTTTTTAACATTTTTGAGACAGCTATTCGTTCCAAAGCGGCAGTGATTCTATCCCAAACATATAGTTCTCCTGATCAAGACGATTGGCTCCATAATCCCTCTTTGATTCCAGTGAAAATTCAACATACCTTGGATAAATCAGCTGAAATTATCAAACTCGATGGTGAAGATAGTCAGAATCTAGACACCTTTCAAATTTTTGATTATATTTTGCTTGGCGGATTAAAAACACTCTATGTAGCTTTTTGGGCTAATTTGTCGGATCTGTTTGAAGAAAAAGAATATAAGGGATATAAACTAAAACAAATCGGTAAAAAATCGATGACAATGATGCTGGAATCGATACGTAAATCTCGCAATGATAACGCACACCATAAACCGTTTCATAGTAGCAGAAAGCGACGGCATGAGATTGTGAATGATATGGAATTGATATTAGCTCATCTAGAATTTAACCTAGCAGATGCGATCAACAATATCGATCCACTGCATAAAATCATTAACCTCAAATTCGTATAATTGCCTCTCTAAATTCAAATGTTTTACACTACTAAGGTATAATTAGTACAACTATTTCAAGGATATTTATGCTCCAGCTCTCAAAATACTGCGCCAGTGGTAACGATTTTGTCATTTTTCACAGCCTTAATGGTGCCGATCGCAGCGGTCTTGCACGGGTTCTTTGTGATCGTCAACGTGGAGTTGGCGCTGATGGGCTTATCGTCCTCATCCCTCACGACACACATGATTTCGAGTGGGAATTTTATAATGCGGACGGCTCTACTGCATCAATGTGTGGCAATGGAAGTCGTGCATGCGCTCATTATGCTCACCGTTTTGGATTGGCGGGTGAGCGGATGGAATTTCTCACGGGTGCTGGGGTGATCAAGGCTCTAGTGGAAGGTGACATAGTGCAAAGTGATTTGACTCCCCCGTTTGTAATTAACGATGAGATTGAGGAATACGATATGAGATGGTGGTTAGTTGATACCGGCGTTCCCCATCTGGTCACCTTTGATGCCAATATGGAAAACTTTGACATCGAAATGGCTCGAACACTGCGCCATAAATACAATGCTAATGTCAATATAGCCCATGTAGCAAGCAACGGTTCCATAGCCGTACGAACGTATGAACGTGGTGTTGAAGATGAAACGCTAGCCTGTGGAACAGGGATGGCAGCGTGTTTTTATCGAGCCAATATCGAAGAATTTGTAGCGGACAATGCACGAGTGTATCCTAAAAGCGGAGAGACACTTTATCTGGGACTTGACGATGAGACAATCACCTTCAAAGGGGAAGTTCAAGCGGTATTCGAAACTATCTGGAGATTCTAAACGCCATCGGAACGCGTCCCGATTGGCTACGTTAACACTGAGTTTCCTTCGGCAGGAAGCCCAAAATCGCTTGCGATTTTAATTACAATTATAATCCAGACGCTTCCATCAACTTGGACTGCATATCAGCGATAAGTGGCTCGATAATATCATCCATTAATCCCCCTTGCATAATCTCTTCGAGGCGATAGAGCGTTAAGGTGATACGGTGATCCGACATTCGGTTTTGGGGATAGTTGTAAGTGCGGATACGTGCCGAGCGGTCGCCGGAACCCACCTGCTCTTTACGCTCTGACATCTCTTTTGCTTTTACTTCTTCCATTTGCATATCATAAATACGAGCTTTGAGAATTTTCATTGCCCGCTCTTTATTTTTATGCTGAGACTTTTGATCTTGGTTCGTCACTACAATCCCGGTAGGTATATGGGTAATACGCACCGCTGAGTCAGTCGTGTTGACACTTTGTCCACCACTACCGCTAGAGCGCATAACATCGATTTTGAGATCATTTTCATTGATGTTAACCTCGACATCGTCAACTTCAGGCATAATGGCCACAGTGATAGCAGAGGTATGAACTCGTCCTTGGGATTCCGTAGCAGGGACACGCTGTACGCGATGCACCCCTGATTCATACTTGAGAGATGAATATGCCCCCTCTCCCTTGATAAGAGCAATAAGTTCTTTGTATCCACCAGCATCGGAGGGACTAGTGCTCATCAGCTCGATTTTCCACCCTTTGAGTTCCGCATAACGAACATACGCGTTGAACAGATCACCCACAAAAATAGCCGCTTCGTCCCCGCCCGTCCCAGCACGCAACTCAATATAAATATTACGTTTATCATTAGGATCTGCAGGAATGAGAAGTTTTTTAATCTCATCTTCTAGTACGTCAACCATAGGTTCTAGTGCTTTAAGCTCCTCTTTGGCAAGCTCACCTAACTCTGCATCGAATGCCAAAGCTTTGTTCTCTTCAATCTCATCCAATACTTTTTTGTATTGAGTGGCTTTGGTGTAAATAGCTAAAAGAGAGCCTTGCTCTTTAGATAAATCGGTCATACGCTTGATGTCATTTCCAATATCAGGAGAACTGAGAAGTTCGGTTATTTCATTGTAGCGATTAATAAAAGGGTCGAGTTTGTCGGACAACATAAGTGATTCCTAAAAAGAGGAGTTAAAGAAGTAGATATTAACTGAGAGGAAAGTTTACCCTAATGGGCAAAACTTTACGCTGCTAATTTATTAACAGCGAGGTGAAGACGGCTTACTCTACGAGCAGCAGTCTCTTTTTTCAAGATACCTTTGCTAACATATTTGTGCAAGTTTGCATTTGCGATAACAAGTGCCGCTTTTGCATCTTCTTTGTTCCCTGCATCAACAGCAGTACGAACGGCCTTAACGATATTTTTAATACGTGTGCGGTAGAATCGGTTACGCTCTGTGCGCTTTTCCGTCTGACGGATACGTTTCAATGCTGACTTATGATTTGCCATAACATTTATCCTTGTCGAATTAATTTTAGGGTAGAATATTATCTTAAAGATAATTAAATTTAAGTTAAAATTTATAGGTTTTGACATAAAAAAGATTCAGTAATTAATATTATTAAGGAAAAATTAATGAAGTTATTTGGAACTGATGGGGTACGTGGGGAAGCAGGATCGTTCTTGAGCGCTGATTTGGCGATGCGTGTTGCCATGGCCGCAGGAATTTATTTCAAAAGTCATGCGAAAACCAAAAAAATCCTTGTAGGAAAAGACACTCGCAAAAGTGGCTATATGATTGAAAATGCCATCGTAAGTGGTTTAACTGCTGTGGGGTATGATGTCGTCCAAATCGGTCCTATGCCTACTCCTGCAATCGCTTTTTTGACCGAAAATATGCGTTGCGATGCTGGGATTATGATCTCCGCGAGCCATAACCCTTATGAAGATAATGGTATTAAATTTTTTGACGCTCATGGAAATAAGTTTTCTGGCGAGGTTGAGCATTCAATTGAAATGATTGCCCAAGACAATGCCAAACTCCTTGAAGGGCAAGTGACGGGAAAAGGAATTGGTGCAGCAAAACGTATTGATGACGTGATCGGTCGCTATATCGTTGCTCTCAAAAACTCATTTAGCAGTGAATTGTCACTACAAGGATTGCGTATCGTTTTAGATACCGCCAATGGTGCTGGCTACAAAGTAGGACCTACAGTATTAGAAGAGCTTGGTGCTGAAGTTATTGTATTGCACGATAAGCCCAATGGTGTCAATATCAACGAGGGATGTGGTGCATTACACACCAAAGATGTCCGTGATGCCGTAAAACAATACCGTGCAGACATTGGACTGGCACTTGATGGGGATGCTGATAGACTCATAGTGGTCGATGAAAACGGTGATGAAGTAGATGGTGACCAGATTTTGGGAGCATTGGGGCTGTTTTTACATCAAAACGGTACACTCAAAGGGGGCGGAATAGTAGCCACAGTGATGAGCAATCAAGCGCTTGAAGATGCGATGAATGCCAATAATCTAGAGCTTTTTCGCTCCGATGTCGGCGACAAAAAGGTTCTTGAGGTGATGTACGAACAAGGTATTAACTTCGGAGGCGAGCAAAGCGGACATATAATTTTGCATGATTACGCCAAAACGGGAGATGGATTGATGAGTGCGCTCCAAATTTTGGCATTACTAATCACATCCGGACAAAAAGCAAGTGTTGCATTACGCCCTTTTGAATTATACCCTCAAAAACTGATCAACATCAAAGTCAAAACCAAAAAACCACTGGATACTATTGAAGGATTAAGCGAAGCATTGGCCAAAGTTGATGCATTGCACATCCGCCATCTAGTACGCTATTCAGGAACAGAAAACAAGCTACGAATCCTCATGGAGGGAAAAGATGCCAAAATTATGGAAAAAGAGATGAGCGAATTGGTGTCATTTTTTGAAAAGGCCTTGAATTGATATTGAAAAAGCCAGAAAAAAAGGTATTTGAGAGAGTTTTTTATGTTTAAATCGCTTGGATTATTACTAATTGTTGCGCTGATAGTTTTTGTTGCCGACCAAGCGATCAAGACGGTGTTTGTGGATGGGTTTCGCCATTACACGAACTGTATAGATTTGATTTTGGTCTACAATCGCGGCGTTGCCTTTTCGATGTTTGCCTTTTTAGCGGAAAACCTCAAATGGATACAGTTGGCGCTGTTGGTGGGGGTTGTCGGATATACATTGTGGCTCAAGCAAAAGTGCTACATCATCCCCGTGGGCATCATGATAGGTGGAGGATTTTCCAATATCTTTGACCGTTTTATCCATGGTGGAGTCGTCGATTATGTTTACTGGCACTGCGGATTTAACTTTGCAGTGTTCAATATGGCAGACGTTTTGATTGATATTGCCGTCGTCTGGCTCTTGATTTTAAATTACAAACCAAAATACTGTGAAGTTAAGTAGTCTTTAACTTCACAATAGCTATAATTTTGCCCTTATTGTAATGGTCTCATAGCTCAGTTGGTAGAGCACTACCTCGACAAGGTAGTGGTCACAAGTTCGAATCTTGTTGGGACCACCATTCACAAA
>CAMBHX010000045.1 GCA_945867285.1 Sulfuricurvum sp. IAE1 | reverse complement strand
TGATTACTACTATGCCTATCTGAGAACTTCATCAACATAATTCACCCCTTTAATTCTCGTTTATAATTTAACATCGTATAATTGCACAATTATTACAAGAGAGCTACAAAGGTTGGAGAGACTTATGATATCTACAGATATTGGCACGTTAGGGATAAAAAACACTCAAGAGATTTTTCATAATCTCAGTTTCGACGAACTAATCAAACACGAACTTGCTAATGGCGAATGTGTTATGACTGGTAGTGGCGCTACTACGGTTGACACAGGTATTTTTACAGGACGTAGTCCTAAAGATAAATATTTTGTTAATCAAGATCCTTCTAATCAATATATTGCATGGGGAGATGTCAATAAAAAAATCGATAAAGCTGTTTTTGATGAGCTTCTCGTTGTCGCCCGTGAGCAACTTTCCAATAAAGATCTTTATGTTACCGATGTTTTTTGCGGGTCTAGTGCATCTAGCAAACGTTCAATTCGATTTGTCTCTGAAATCGCATGGCAGTCTCATTTTGTCAAAAACATGTTTATCCGTCCCACATCCGAAGAATTAACTACCTTTAAGCCTCAATTTACCGTTCTTAATGCCTGTAAAGCAGTTAATAGCCAATGGGAAAATCATGGTCTTAATTCCGAAGTATTTGTCTTGTTTGACATTGAAGCTAATCTTTGTATTATCGGCGGTACATGGTACGGCGGAGAAATGAAAAAAGGAATTTTTTCAATGATGAACTATTGGCTCCCTCTTGAGGGCAAGCTTGCTATGCATTGTTCTGCCAACGTGGGTCCACAAGGCGATACATGTCTCTTTTTTGGTCTTAGCGGTACAGGAAAAACAACCCTCTCAACCGATCCAAAACGGGCACTTATCGGTGACGATGAGCACGGCTGGGATGATGAAGGAGTCTTTAACTTCGAAGGTGGCTGTTATGCAAAAGTAATCAACCTCGATCCAAGCAGTGAGCCTGAAATTTACGCTGCTATCCGCAGAGGTGCATTGTTAGAAAATGTCGTGTACGATGAAGATGGTTTGGTGAACTATGAAGATGGTTCCAAGACTGAAAATACTCGTGTCTCCTATCCAATTGAACACATTGAAAATCATCAATCATCTCTTCAAGCGGATCATCCACAAAACATCATCTTCCTTTCAGCTGATGCTTTTGGAGTCCTTCCACCAGTTAGCAAACTTTCCAAAGAACAAGCAATGTATTATTTCCTCAGCGGATACACAGCCAAAGTTGCCGGTACTGAACGTGGAATAACGGAGCCTGTAGCAACATTTAGTTCATGCTTTGGGGAAGCATTTTTACCACTCCACCCAACAGTCTATGCGAAGCTCTTGGGCGAAAAAATCGACAAACATGGCGTCAATGTTTATCTTGTCAATACAGGCTGGACAGGCGGTGGATATGGCGTAGGAAAACGTATGAGTATCAAAGATACTCGCGCATGCATCCATGCAATACTCGATGGTTCTATCGCAAACAGTGAGTTTGAAACGACCAATACATTTCGATTTGAGATTCCAAAAACTCTTAATGGGGTAGACTCTAAAATTCTCAACCCTAGCAACGCATGGGCAAGCCGTGAAGACTACCTAAAACAACGTGACCATTTAGCAGGATTATTTATAAATAATTTCCACAAGTATACAGATGGTAAAAATGGTTTTGATTACAGTGCAGCGGGACCGAGAGTAGTAGACTAGTACTCCCTCACTCGTTGTCACCATTCATGGGGTTCGACAGGCTCACCACGAATGGAAACTAAATCACTCCATTCGCGCCCTTGTCGAAGGGAGCTTGCAAAAACTCACCATGGAACGTCGTTAGTATCCACATAGTTTTTACCTGTACCACTTAAAACATCCGAGCACTCTTGTTTAGCACCGTCACTCTCAAAGCTTCCACAATCAATACGATAAGTAACCTTACCTGTTTGAGGATCAAGTGTCATGCTCGCATATACTGCCCCATCATGTTTATAGTCATAGCTCTTCTTATCATCTGACAACTCCCACCCTTTACTCTCTAGCTGAGCTACTTTTTCTAACGTAATATCTTTCTCACCGCTAGCTTGGAGCTTACCAGCTTTTTGAGCTGCTTTTTGAGCCCCTGAGATCGTTGTTGCGATAACAGAATTTACTTCTGCCAAACGGTATTGTAAATACGCAATGTATCCCAAACCAATCGCTGCTGATAGAGAAATCGCCAAACCTGCGCGAGTAAAACCAGAACGTTGCATACTTTATCCTTATATTTGAAAAATGAATATCTAATTATGGCGCAAAAAATCTTAAAAAATGGTTTTTGTGAGAAAAAAGTGAGAGGATTATCCTCCCGTATCCCAAAGACACGGGTAGCTTTAGTAGACTGCAAGAACATATGTCCCTGCCACTAAAATGGACGAGTTCATTTTAGTGAATAATATCAGGTATTAGCAAGAATAGGTTGATTTAAACTCGTACGCTGTTGGGCGTGCTTCATTTGGCCATACTTGTGTTTCAAATTTATAGTGCTGATAAGTATCAATAAATTCTGGTGTCATAACCGGTTGCAAAAATGCATTGTCACTAATCAATGACTCCAAGGCTCCACGTAATGTGTGTGGCATTTGTTGAATACCCTTTTCACGAATCTCATCAAGTGTCAACTCAAATAAATCTTCATCCATTGGTCCAACAGGGATAGTTTTGTTTTTAATACCATCAATACCCGCCAACATCATAGCAGTAAACGCCAAATAAGGACATGCAGTTGAATCTGGGAAACGCATTTCAATACGTGTTGCTTTTTCTCCTGCACCATAAGGGACACGACATGATGCTGAACGATTTTGGCTAGAATAGGTCAAAATCGATGGTGCTTCAAATCCAGGAATAAGACGCTTATATGAGTTAGTCGATGGATTTGTAAAGGCAGAAACTGCGCGAGCGTGCTTAAATACACCACCTACGTAATGCAAAGCCGCTTCTGACAAGTTGCTGTAACCACCCTCTTTATAGAATGTGTTTTTACCATCTTTCCAAATAGACTGGTGAACATGCATACCATTACCGTTATCTCCATAAAGAGGTTTTGGCATGAAAGTAACTGTTTTACCATTGAGGTGCGCTACCATTTTGATAACATATTTAAGCTTTTGAACATTATCAGCAGCGTTTACAAGAGTATCAAAGACGATACCGATTTCGCCTTGACCTTGTGCTACTTCATGGTGACCCAAAATAACTTCAAGTCCTACTTGCTCCAATACCAACATCATCTCTGCACGCAAATCGACCATAGTATCAATCGGTGCTACTGGGAAGTATCCACCTTTGTTACGTGGACGGTGACCTGTGTTGTAACCATCTTGGAATGATTTAGCATCATTCCACTCACCCTCTTCAGTATCTACCTCATAATACGAGCAATTTACTTCGTCACGGATCTTGACATCATCAAATACGAAAAACTCATTCTCAGGTCCAAAATAGGCAACATCACCTACACCTGCATTCGCCAAATGCTCAAGAGCTTTTTTAGCGATTGAACGAGGGCATTTTTCGTAAGCTTGGTTTTTATAAATGTCATAAACGTCACAAAATACAATAATGGTAGGATCAGCTGTAAATGGATCCATAAATGCAGACTCAGCATCTGGTTTGAGTAACATATCTGATTTATTAATCGGCTGCCATGCATCAATAGATGAACCATCAAATGGTAAACCGCCCTCAAATTGACCTGCATTAACTGCACTCATGCGATACGATACATGGTGCCATGTTCCCTTCATATCGGTGAAGCGAAAATCAACAAACTGAACATCGTTCTCTTTACAAAAAACAAAAAACTCTTCTACATTGTTTACGAATTTACCCATACTCTTCTCCTGTGATTAAAAATTAAAGTGAAACAGTATAACCAATAAATGCTGATGTGCAAAAGCAAAAGTGGTTAAAATTTAATCAATTCCCTATCCCTGTTGCGATAAGTGGCACAGTGTGTGTAGCCAACAGACTTTGCCAGCGCCTCAATTTCATCACTAAACATCCCTACTTGATCAGGTCGATGTGCATCAGAACCAAAGGTAATGGGAATTTCAAGTTCTGCAATGATTTCCAAAAGAGATAAAGAAGGGTACGCTTCTTTGACAGGTTTTCGCCATCCAGAAACATTGAGCTCTATTGTCATATTCGCTTTTTTGATTGCGATTAGGGCATTTTTTGCCAGTAATCTTATGTCTTTTTTGGGAAAAAATCCAAATACTTTTAGTAAATCCAAATGTCCTACGATATCAAAATATCCAGTTTTGGCCATGTTTTCTACTAAATTAAAATAATCAGTATAGAGAACATCCATGTCAATTGCCCCATATTGATGAATAAATGCAGGATTGTCAAATCCCCATTCATCTACAAAATGGACACTTCCAATAAGATAGTCACATGGGCGTTTCAAAACTCTATCATCCATGTAGCCTGCTAAATAGTCTACTTCATACCCCAATAAAACAGTTATCTTATCGCCATATTTTATTGCTGCTTCCAAAACCAACTTCTCATACAAATCCATCTGATCAAAGCTCATGCGATACTCTAAATCGTAATCCATTGGTGCATGATCGGAAAAACCATAAATGCTAACCCCACGCTCAATAGCAGCTTCAACATATTCATCCACACTTCCTGTAGCGTGATTACACAATTTTGTATGATTATGGAGATCAATTTTCATATGTTTCCTCTTGCAAATTATCTTTTTAATGCTATTATAGTGCAATTATTTAGTAAGGCAATCATTATGACTCAAGAAGAACTCGATGCACTGATGAATGAAGAGATGGGTATGGACGAAGAGCCTCAAATCTCTTTAGAAGATATGGATAAGATTGATAACGATTCCTCTGTAAACGAAGAATTTGGAAGCTTAAATCACCAAGAATTTGGGAGCTTAAATTACGAAGAATTTGGAAGCTTAAATAGCATTGACGATCCTCACGGTTATCGTGTATCAGCAATGCACAGCTGGCCACCTCCTCCGCCAACTGATGACAACAAAATGGTCCATCAGCTTGACGACGTGACCAAAGAGAGCGAAAAAAAAGCGACTGAGATTTTTGATATCATTGAAACTATCAGCAATGAATTAGCAGATGGAGAAGGATCCATTAAAGAAATTTTTAGTATCATTAATGGCAATATAGCCCTCTTTAATACTCTAAGTGTTAAATTTCCACATGTCAATGCTTTTAAAACGCAACTTGATCATAATAATACTGCTAAAAAACACGCTGAAATCCTCACTGGGATGCTTCAAGATAGTGGTGATAATATTATGAATATTATGGAAATTATGCAATATCAAGATATTCATCGCCAAAAGATTGAACGTGTTATCAATGTCATGCGTGCCCTTTCAACCTATATGAACCATCTTTTTGCAGGAAAAATCGACGATTCCAAGCGAGTTACATCTGCTGTACATATTCATGGTGATATAGATACCCAGGATGTTGTTACCAGCGATGATATCGAGGCATTACTCGCCTCATTTGGGCAAAAATAACAGTATGGTCTTTTGTCATTCCTAATTTAAACAGAGAATGACAATTAACTGACGGACTTCATTTGATACATACATTTTTTTCGGTAAAATCCCTTACAAAATTAATATAAAATAGAGATACAACATTTGAAAAAAGTCGAACTCCTCTCCCCTGCTGGAAATCTTGAAAAGCTCAAAATCGCCATCGACTACGGTGCTGATGCCGTCTACGGTGGAGTGAGTCACTTTTCACTTCGTATCCGTTCTGGTAAAGAATTTGATTTGGAGAGCTTCAAAGAGGGGATTGACTATGCGCATGCACGTGGGCGAAAAGTCTACGTCACCATCAACGGTTTTCCTTTTAATTCTCAACTCAAACTCCTGAAAGAACATATCGCTACCATGGCATCTCTAGAGCCCGATGCCTTTATTGTGGCAACCCCTGGGGTACTCAAACTCGCTCACCAAATTGCACCTCAAATCCCGTTACATCTCTCCACTCAAGCCAATGTAATGAATGTACTGGATGCGCAGGTCTACTACGACATGGGAGCACGTCGCATCATTGCAGCTCGAGAAATTTCTCTCAAAGATTTAGTCCAAATCAAAGAGCAACTTCCTGATTTAGAAATCGAAGTGTTTGTGCACGGCTCCATGTGTTTTGCTTATAGTGGGCGATGTCTCATCTCAACGCTCCAAAGCGGACGAGTCCCAAACCGAGGAAGCTGTGCCAATGATTGCCGTTTTCCCTATGAGATGTATGCTGCCAATCCTGAAACAGGAACCTTGTTCAAACTTGAGGAACATGAGGGAATCGGTACATATATCATGAATTCCAAAGATCTCAATTTAGCAAGTCATATCAAAGAGATACTCGATAGTGGTGCAGTTGATTCAGTCAAAATTGAAGGGCGCACTAAAGCACCCTATTATGCTGCTATTACCGCTAAGACATATCGCCATGCCATCAATGATTATTATGCAGGGGCGTTTGATGGTGACACCTATCAAAAAGAACTTGAAACCATGCAAAACCGTGGGTTTACTGATGCGTATCTCATCAACCGTCCGTTTGAAAAACACGATACTCAAAATCTCGATTTTACCATGATGATGGGAACGCATCAAGTGTCTGGGATGGTGGATGAATCAGGAGAGTTTTTTGAATGTAAATATAAAACCTTACCCGATGATATTATGGAGCTTGTAGTTCCTGATGAATCGGTTTTACTGGAAGTTAACAATGAAATTGGAAGTGTTACCTATCAAGATGGCCAATGGGTGATTATTTTCAAACAGCTTCTAGCTGAGAGTGGTAAAGTGTGGGATCAAGTTCACAGTGGTAATCTCAATCGTTTTAGATTACCCTGTGCACTCCCTCACTTTGCCTTTTTTCGAATCCCTGCAACCGAAGAAATGGGTGTTGGAACACGCTGTTAAATAGTGTAAAATACCTTTAAATTCTCGAAAAACATTTTTTTGTAGCTTTAGAGGGTTGTACGGGTGAAAAGCGTACTTAATAGCCAATTTCTTGGCTTTTATAGCTTTGGAACTCAAACTGTTATACGAAGTATCAGTTTGTGTCTCCATGCCACTAAAACGGATGCATTCGTTTTAGTGTTTAACATAAATAAATTCAAGGAGTAAAAAATGAAGTTCGTATCAATTGTCATGGGAAGCAAAAGCGATTATGAGGTAATGAAGGCGTGTTCTGACACACTTGAAGAGTTTGGGGTCCAATATGAGCTCATCATATCATCCGCACACCGAAGCCCTGAACGCACCAAAGATTACATCGTCGCTGCCGAAGCTAAGGGAGCACAAGTATTTATTGCTGCAGCTGGTATGGCGGCTCATCTGGCTGGTGTTTTAGCGTCAAAAACAGTCAAGCCTATTATCGGTGTTCCGATGAAAGGAGGTGCCATGGACGGTATGGATGCCATGCTTTCTACTGTTCAAATGCCATCAGGAATGCCAGTGGCTACTGTAGCTCTTGGTCGTGCAGGTGCTATGAATGCTGCATATCTCGCTATGCAAATCTTGGCACTTGATAATGAAGAGTTGCGGATGAAACTCCTAGAAGATCGTATTGCTAAAGCTAAAAAAGTGGAGATGGATTCATTGGAAATTGAAACTATTTTATAATTTAGGTACAATTATTGCTTTAAATCCATAACACATCAAAGGTTAACCTATGCAAGGACAATGGATGAGCATTAATGAATATTCCCGCCTAACTAATACCGATCAAGACGAAGTCGAAGCGCTTATCATGCGCGGAAAACTTCAAACTACTATTCAGAATGATGAAGTACTTGTAGACGCATCAAGTCTCATGGCAAATATTATGCCATCAACACTACAAGAGCTTAATGACTCCCAAACCCCAATTACTGTTGGTGCAAATTTTGTCGAAAAAACAATCGGTACTATCATTAACCTTCATGAAAAAGTGCTCTTTGCCAAAGAAGAGACCATCGAATCAATCAAAAATGAAAATATATTTTTACGTGAGGCACTTGACTCTCTGCAAGAGCTTTATGATGAAGACAGACGCACTATCGCCACATTGACCGAATCCCTCAAACTCACACAACAAGAAGTTGAGTTTATGCGCCGTAAATATAAACTCATGTGGGGAAAAGTTATCGAAGATCACGCTACCGCATGACGATACAACAAGAGTGTATAGGATGTATTATTGCTCAAAGTTCTCGTGTATGCGATGCCATTCATGCCAATGAAGCGTTAACCAGAAATATTGTTGGTTTTGTCGAAACATCCCTAGAAAACGCTGATTTCACTCTTTCCCCTCCTGTTATTGCTGCACCCCTGTATCAACAAATGGCACATTTTGCCAATAAAATAGATCTCTACGATACACAAAAAGTACATGCTACGGCACAAGCAGAGTACTACATGCCATTTTTAGATAAGACGATTAGCAATAGCCCTGACACCCTTATAGCTTTACTCAAAACAGCAGTTGTCGGTAATGTCATCGATTTGGCTGCGGAAGTCTCTTTTGACTTGCATGATGCTATCGTTAATGTTTTTGACACCCCTTTTGCTCATGATGACAGCCATCGATTACAGGTAAAACTATCCTCTGCACAAACGCTTCTCTATATTGGTGATAATACGGGGGAACATCTGTTTGATAAACTCGCTATTGAACACCTCAAGCACTTATTTCCACAATTGCACATCAGTTATATGGTTCGAGGATCATTCATCATCAACGATGTCACGATAAAAGAAGCACTTGAAGCTAATATGGACAAAATTTGTACTCTCGTCGACAGCGGTGTCCCTACACCTGGGTTTGTATATGATTTAGCTACGTCAGCGGCACAAGAGCTATTTTTGAATGCCGATGTAATCATTGCTAAAGGGATGGGAAACTACGAGTGTATGACACCAGCATCTCGAAATGATATTTGTTTTTTACTCAAAGTTAAATGCTCTGTTGTATCCGCTTCATTGGGACATGATATAGGAAGTATTATTTGTAAGATGGTCTAACCGCTCTCACTTCGAGTGTAAGAGTAGCCGTCCAAAAGCCAATAGATTGCCACGTCCTTATACTCCCCACAATGACAGAAGGCATAAGAACTTTTTTGCTATAATGCCCCCACTTTTTTATGGGGAATTTTATGATTACTTTTGGTGACATGCTCTTAAAACTACAACAATTTTGGAACGACCAAGGGTGTGCTATCGTACAACCATACGATATTCCTGCTGGGGCTGGGACATTTCATCCTGCAACATTTTTACGTTCACTGGATTCAACTCCCTGGTCTGTAGCATATGTCGCCCCTAGCCGTCGTCCTACTGATGGACGTTATGGTGAAAATCCTAATCGCTTGGGAAGCTATTACCAGTTCCAAGCTCTCATCAAACCCTCACCCGACAATATCCAAGAACTTTATCTTAAAAGTCTCGAGTTCTTAGGACTTAACCTCAAGGATCATGATATTCGTTTTGTCGAAGATAATTGGGAGTCTCCGACGCTGGGTGCGTGGGGTCTAGGCTGGGAAGTGTGGCTCAATGGTATGGAAGTAACTCAGTTCACCTATTTTCAACAAGTTGGTGGCGTTGTTTGTGACCCCGTTGCGGTTGAAATCACTTATGGAACCGAGAGATTGGCAATGTACCTCCAAGGTGTTGATACGGTCTTTGACATCGTTTGGAGCGAAAACAAGCATGGCAAGACACTCTATCGAGACATTCACAAAGAAGGTGAAATCGAGTTTAGTAAATACAATTTTGAAATTGCTGACACTGCCATGCTATTTGCCGAATTTGAAGCCAAATCTACCGAATGCAAACGATGTCTTGAGGCTGAATTACCATTACCAGCGTATGATTTATGTATGATGGCATCCCATACCTTTAACACTCTGGATGCGAGAAAAGCCATCTCTGTGACGGAACGTGCAAACTATATTCTCAAAATCCGTGAACTCTCCAAAGGGTGTGCCGAGCTGTACAAATCTCAAGAAGAAGAGCGAATAAAACGGGTAAAAGCCTGAAAAGTATTGCAAAATGCAATATAAATTGTTTCTTGCAACAATAACGCTACACTCTTACTATGCAAACACTCATCGGACAAATCGATAAAATCATTTTTGAAAGTGATGGCTTTTTTATCGCCTCTCTCAAAAGTGGTGAAAAAATCAGTGCTCACTATCATGACAGTGATATCACTACTCTTTTAGATGCTGCCGTCACACTCAAAGGCTCGTGGGAAGTGCACAAAAATCACGGAAAAACCTTTAAAGCTAATTCAATAGCCATCAATCAAAATGAACTTTTTTTCTTTCTCAACCGTGTTATCAAAGGATTTACCAAAAAATTAACCGCTGAACTTATCGAAAAATATGGGCAAGACCAGCTAGTGTATATACTGGAAAACGACATTGCAAAATTAGCAGACATCAAGGGGATGACTGAAAAAAGGCTCTTAAAACTCTCTGCTGGGTGGAAACAGTTTCGATCCATGCGACAACTTGGAGAATTTTTAGCCCCCTACGGTGTCACCCCGATGTTATTACGTCTGATTGCCAACGCTCTCAAAGAGGTTCAAAATCCTATTGAAGCCATACAACGTAACCCCTACTCTCTTATGCGCATCAACGGGATAGGATTCAAAAAAGCGGATGATATAGCACTGCGTATGAAAATTTCTCCGCTGGATCCACGACGCATCGGCGCTGCTATGGAGTTTGTGTTGAGTGAATATTGTGACGCTGCAGGTAATAGCTGCATTGATAAAGAGACATTATTCACCAATCTCTCATCGTTAACTCCTCTTGATGATCAAACTACCTACGAAGAGGCATTATTGGATCGAATCAACGAAGGGTCCATTTTTGTGCTTGGAAGCGGAAAACTAGCACTGGATAGGATTTATGAAGCAGAAAAATTTTTGCTGGATAATTTCACTAAACGCTCCAAAAATAATGATGGAGTTTTGTGTACTAATCTTGATAGTTTTATGAGCGAACACTCTCTAAACTTGGGAGAGCAACAAAAAGAAGCGCTAAGTCTCATCAATAATGGATGTAAACTTTTGCTGCTAGTAGGGTATGCGGGAACGGGAAAAAGTACCACAGCTAAGGCGCTTTTGGATTTACTAAACCTCAAAACACCCAATATCATCACATGCGCCCTTAGCGGTATTGCTTCTCAAAGGATCAAAGAACGAAGCGGCTATGAGAGTGCCACCATCCAAAGTTTGCTAGTGAGATATGAAAGTCATGATATTATGCCGTATCAAGTGGTTCTCATCGACGAAGCATCCATGATAAACTCCGTTTTGTTTGCGCGACTAGTTACCAAAATCGATCCCAATGCCACCATTATCATCGTCGGTGATGATGCACAGCTTCCACCTATTGGAGCTGGCAGCCCTTTGAGTGACTTTATAACCCTTAATATCGTTCCCAAGGTGATGCTTACCCATATTTATCGACAGCATCACGATCAAGCTATCGCTCTCATTGCCAATGATGTTCGCCAGGGAACTATCCCCAACTATCATGAAATCTACGAAGACTTTACCTTTGTTAATGTCGATATTCCCAACCGATACTCCCTCAAAAATAGTCTAAGTACAAGTGAGTTTGAAGAGATTATCCACCATAATACACAAAAGATTTTGGCTCACATCGCCCAAAATGCTCTCAATCATCTTGAAGTGTCACGCACGCTACTACAAACAAAAAAAATCAAAGAGTATCTGAGTTATTTTCAAGTCATCACCCCCATGCGTGGGTATGCACTTGGAGTCGATAATCTCAATATTCTCCTGCAAGAGTATTTCAATCCTAACCCCAAAAAGAAAATTTCTACCACTCGTGG
>CAMBHX010000044.1 GCA_945867285.1 Sulfuricurvum sp. IAE1 | reverse complement strand
AATGGCAAAGTAACCCTAAAAGGTTCTATGAGCTATACACGCGGTTTTCGTGATAATGGTGGATCGCTTTATCATATGATGCCACTTCATGCCAAAGTCTCTCTTGATCGAGTTTCTGGTGCATGGAACAATGGAATCGATATCGAGAGTGTAGCAGCCAAAGAAGATATCGATACACTTCGTAATGAGCCAATGACTCCAGGCTATGCACTCGTCGACCTTCGTACTGGTTATGCATGGTCAAAACAGTTTAATATGGATTTTTCAATAACAAATCTTTTTAACCATGCTTATGCTCTTCCACTTGGTGGTGTTGACTTAGTCAATAATGGTTCAACAAACTATACTACACCTCTTCAAGGTATGGGACGTTCTTTCAACGCAGCCCTTAGCTACAAATTCTAAAACTTCTCTCTTAACATATCTGTCATTCCGTGCTACGACACGGAATCCAAAAATACGAAGAATATAGATGCCGTATCAAGTACGGTATGACAGACGCTTAAAATGCCTGTACTTTAAACGTATCCTTGTCGACATAATAAATATCTTGAAAATCAATCCATTTCTTTGCAACAGGTTTTTCCTTGAGTTTTCTAATAAAGATACGGTCTAACTTGTGTTTAATATCATTAAATACCCGTAACTCTTTACCGCTAAACCCTTCACTCTTTTTCTTCATTACACTACTAGGATTGATAGGCGTGCTCCCAGAATACATCCCAAAATGTAAATGTGGCCCCGATGAGAGTCCCGTTGAACCCACATACCCAATCACATCACCTTGCTTGATCGATAAACCACTGTGAAGCTTCTGCTTATATCCTTTGAGATGTGCATACAAGCTCATATATCCACCAGAGTGGCGGATTTTGATCGTCTTGCCATAACCACGCGTACTTCCCACAAAACTCACTTTTCCATCTCCCGTAGCATAGATGGGAGTACCAGGACGTGCGCCATAATCTATCCCCAGATGTGCACGATAGCGACGTAAAACCGGATGGTAACGTCTCTTGGTAAACCCTGAAGTAATACGTGCATTACGCATTGGGGATTTAAAAAGAAATTTTTCAATTTGAGCCCCATTCGCATCGTAAAAGTTTCCATCACTGTGTCGATAAAGGGCATATTTTTCCCCGCCAAGGATAATCATAGCTCCTGATATTTCTGGCATCGAAAACGGGCGAGAGAGTCTGTAGATCCGCTCGTATGTCATGACAACTGCATCACCCTCTTTGGGTTGTTTCTTGAGATTGACTTTATTTTTAAATATTTGTGTAAATTTAGCTGCCAATTTTTTTGAGCCCGATGCACCTAAAACATCATCATAGGGTATTGACGTCAAAGGAGCATATAAAACTTCTTTGTATGTTTCACTGATAATAGGGATAACATGCATCTCGTATTTTTTAGAATGAGCTCGATAAATGTGCAACTGAAGTTCATCATTAACAGGAATGAGGACTTGCTCTATTTGTTTTTTATCATTGACTAAAAATTGTCCATGAGCGTTAAAGGGGATATCTTCGGTGGCTTTCTGATCCTCTTTATCGAGGTTATAAAAAAGATTTAGCGGAAGTTTTTTACGCTCTAAAAAGGTTAAAAAACTCTCACCGTCCTTCCATGTAAAAGGTACAACAACACTAGCATAGGATAAAAATGGTACGAGCAAAAACAAAATTATTCGACCCATTACCATCCTTAAGGATTATTTTTGTACAACAAAAGCTAAAATTTTTAAAATTCTCAAAAAACAAAGTTTTTTGTAGCTTTAGAGGGTTGTAGAGACATCTGTCCCTGCCATGAAAACGGATGTATTTGTTTTCATGTGTAAAATATGACTTAAATAATAGCAAAAAATCGGTTAACCAAGCCTAGATTGGCTATAATCGTCCTAATTTACTTATCAAAAGGTTACCGTGATGCGCATCTTGTTTTTTTTAGGACTTACCCTTGGATTACTACAAGCCTCTTTTATTTCAACGCCCCTTTTGAGTGTTGAAGGCTCCCGTGGTGCTATTGAAGCACCTGAACTTAAAGCTGGAATGAGCGGATTTGTTGTACGTCATTTCGATGCAACACACAGCTCTATTATCGCCAATGCACGCGTTAGCCAAATCACCCTCTCTTCCAATCATGCCACTATTGAACTCTCCCCTTATGACGGATTGAGACAAAATTCTCTTCCTAGCGGTACATGGAGTCCAAAAGTCAAAGATGAAGTCATTATTGCCTATGATTATGCACGAGCGCTTCTCATAGCTCCCAATGAAGATACCTATATTGCACTTACTAAAAGTATCCCTAACGTCGAATGGATTCATCCCGATATTTTTGCTACCTATCTCTCTCATGAAGGTCATCCAACACCACTGGTGAGTGATTTTAATCAATTTTGTTCTGCAGGTTCTATCGGGCTGCTTTTTATCCACAGTGCACAAACCCTTTTTACACTTGATTGTAAAAACTTTACACTACTCCAAAGCACTACGTCGATTACAAACGATACCCAACTCATTCTCCCTTTTTATTCACGTGTTCCCGAAATTCGTGCTGATTGGTGGGGAGAGGGAAGTTCAAAACTAGAACACTACCACCCTTACTATCTCCAACAACTAGTATTAAATAATTCAAACAATAAAGAATTATATACTTTAATCAAAGAGAAATTTGGGGCAACTACCCCATTATTACACCACTTTAATTTCAAGGAATAATCATGCTTCCCGCCAATGCACTGAATTTTTTTACTACCCTTGTGGGAAAAGAAAATATCTACAGCGACAAAGCTCATCTGATTGCCTACAGCTACGATGCAACTCGTGAAAAATTTGAACCTGATGCCGTTATTTTTCCCCGACATGAGCAAGATGTAAGTGAGATTTTAAAATACTGCAATGAACACCGTATTGTTATCGTCCCTCGTGGTGCAGGGAGCGGATTTACGGGTGGAGCACTTCCCGCATCAGGTGGAATAGTGCTGGGATTTGAAAAGCACATGAACAAAATTCTCGAAATCGATATGCAAAACATGGTTGCTATCGTTCAACCCGGAGTCATAAATATGGAGCTTCAGCGTGCCGTTGAAGAGGTTGGACTTTTTTATCCACCCGATCCTGCCAGCCAAGAGTATTCGACGATCGGAGGTAATGTCAACGAAAACGCTGGAGGTATGCGTGCTGCCAAATACGGCATCACCAAAGATTACGTTATGGCGATCCGTGCTGTTTTGCCTAATGGTAACATTATCAAAGCAGGTAAACGAACCATCAAAGATGTCGCAGGATACAATATAGCAGGTATTCTAATCGCCAGTGAGGGGACCCTTGCCGTCACTACCGAAGTGACTCTCAAACTCCTCTCAAAACCAAAAATGACTAAAACTGCTATGGGGATTTTTGGCACCGTCAACGAGGCGATGGAAGCTGTCTACAAAACTATGGCAGGCGGGGTCACCCCTGTAGCAATGGAGTTTTTAGACAATCTCACTATCCGCGCAGTAGAGCAAGTCTACTCCAAGGGCTTACCAGTTGAAGCAGGGGCTATTTTGGTCACGGATGTGGATGGAAATCTCGAAGAAGATTTGGATTTTCAACTCGAACTTATCCGCAAGATTTTCACTGAAAATGGATGCAGTGAGTTTAAAATAGCCCAAAACAAACAAGAAGCAGCTGATTTATGGTTCGCACGTCGTAACGCTAGTCAGTCACTGTCAGTATATGGTTCCAAAAAAATCAACGAAGATGTCACTGTTCCTCGCTCCGCTTTACCTGAATTACTCGAAAAATTTTATGCCATAGCGGATAAATACAACATCAATATTCCGTGTTTTGGGCATACAGGTGATGGCAATGTTCACACCAATGTCATGGTCGATGGTAAAAATCCAGAAGCTGTCAAAATCGGATATGAAGCAATTCGTGAAGTATTCCAAGCTACCATCGACTTGGGTGGCACACTCAGTGGTGAACACGGTATCGGTCTTGCCAAGGCACCTTATATGTCTATGGCATTTACAGATGAAGAGATGGCTTTGTTTCAAACCATCAAAACTGCTTTTGACCCCAACAATATTCTCAATCCCCACAAAATGGGACTCAAATAACCAATGCTCAAAAAGAGTTGGTTGCATCTACGTAGATTGACTCTGCTGATGTTCGATCCCGACATCACTGTATATGCGTCAAGTTTGAGTTTTTACACCATTTTCACTCTTGTACCGCTGTTGATTATTTCTCTTAGCCTAATTGCCAATGTCCCTATTTTTGAAGATCAATACGCCAAAATCCAAATCTTTATTTTCGATAATATCATGCCTGTACAAACCGAAGCAATCAGTGAATATTTGGAATCTTTTTTCAAAAACTCAGTACAATTGGGTGTTATTGGATTTACGACCATGATGTTCTCTTCCATGCTTTTTTTCCAAAATTTTGAGCACATTGCCGAAAAAATATTCAAAGCGCCCAAGCGTACTATTTGGAATGCTATAACAACCTACTGGACGTTAATCACCCTCACCCCTATCGCACTCATCGCTTCCATGAGCCTACGTGCCTATTTACAATCACATGTTACAGGATTTGCCCTCGCTGCTCTCTCAATATTCCCCTTTTTATTGTTGTGGGTGATTTTTTTCATCATCTACAAAATCGCCATCAATGCTGATGTCTCTACCAAAGCTGCTCTTATTAGTTCTCTGGTGGTTGCTTCTGTATGGGGATTGGCCAAAAATAGTTTTGTCCAATATGTTTTTTACAACAAAACCTATTCAACCATGTATGGCTCATTCTCGTCACTCATCTTTTTCTTTTTATGGATCTATGTCTCCTGGATTATTGTCATCTATGGCATGAAACTATGCTATTTGATACACACAAGCACCCAAAGTACTAGTTCCAAGGACTCCTAAACTCCAAAATGCCCACTTCCAACGCATTGCCAATAAGGCTAAAAGGATACTTGCATATCCCATCCACATAGGGACAACTACCTCATTAACACTGCCCCAGCTAAATAATGTTATAAGATACGGATCAAAAATATCCCCCCAAGGGGTAAAAAGTAATGCCAAAACACAGGGGTAATAGAGATTAAATAACAAAGCCAAAGGGATAGAGCCAATATGCCACCATCCAAATGTTCCAAAAATAGCAATGGAAATAGGTAACATCACAAGATAACACCACACATGTAATGCCAAAAATATTTGCCATGGTTTCCACTGTTCATAATAACGGACGAAAATAAAAATCGATAACACTCCAAAACTCGAAAACCAAAAGCCCAACGAAAAAAACAGTGTCGGAAAAAATGCCAACAACAATCCCAATGTAACAAAAAGCGTTTGAAATGAGAATATTTTTATTCCTCTATCATAGAGCCAATACCCCACCACTATCATCCCAAATGATCGTACCATCGGAGGAATAAACTCCAGTGCCCACAAGTAGCCAAAAAGCAATACTAAAATCACCAAAAACAAATCTCGATTAGCATGGCGAAACGGGAAATAGCGATTATGGAGCCATCGATAGAGAGGACGTAATAAAAAATAAGCAATCATCGAAAGAATTCCGAAATGATACCCGCTGATTGAGAGGATATGGCTCAACCCCATCGCCCCCACCAACACCTGAAAATCATGACTCATCGGTGTAGCTACAAACAACGCTCCATAGAGTTCTTGCATCGTATAATCATCATGCTGTAAGGCAATGGTCTTATACCAACGCTCTTTGAGACTCTCACCCTCGTATACTTCATAAATCGAGGCACGATAGACATTAAATCCTTTGAGATACTCCCAAAAAGTGAGATTTTTAACCCACAATTCGATGAGAATATCCCGCCCTCGCAATTCCATCAAATCACTTCGTAATGCTACACGAGTTGTAGCACCGCTTTCTAGTTCCAATTTGAGTGCCATTTTAGGCTTATCATTAATAAGACGAAACTCTTGGGAAACGACATGCGCTCGAGCCAAAGGGTCATCAAAACGGTGAAAGTCGCGATATTGGAGATATTCATACAACAGTGAAAGTGAAGCAATCACGAGAAGAGAGATAAAAAAGAGAAAACCGCTTTTACGATCAAAAAGGTCGATACGCTCTAACTTAGACATTAGATTATCGGCATCGACACATTACCCACATCGATATTCATGTTCGCACTGCTCATATCGATATTTTCATACACGATTTGTGCGGCACCAAAGGTTGGCTTATCCACAAAACGGGTAAATTTCTTTTGAAACACCAGCTTGATATGACCCGTAGGACCATTACGCTGTTTTCCGATGATGATTTCTGCCTCTTCTTCTTCTTTTTCAACATATTTAGAGACAAATTCTTTGCCATTGGCAATGGCATCTTTTTCTCTCTCTTTTTCTTCTTTATAGAGATAGACATCATTGCGATAGACAAATAAAATAATATCTGCATCTTGCTCAATCGATCCCGATTCACGAATATCACTCAACATCGGACGCTTATCCGATCGTGATTCCAAACCACGATTGAGCTGAGAAAGAGCCACAATAGGCATTTCTAACTCACGGGCGAGCATTTTTAGACCCCGTGATATTTCACTTACCTCTAAATGTCTGTCCTTGCCACCGGTTCCGTTCATGATTTGGAGATAATCGATGACCGCTAGTTCTATCTCAGGATGACGGCTTTTGAGCTTACGCAGTTTGGAGCGTAATTGATGAATATTAATCGAACCATGATCGTCTACATAGAGTTTAGAGTGGCGCATTTTGTCCACTGCATCATTGAGACTTTTATACTCCTGAGGTGTCATATCCCCTACACGCAAGCGTTGCAACTGAATCGAGGTTTGAACACTCAAAAGACGCAACATCAGCTGTTCAGCCGGCATTTCGAGAGAGAAAAACGCCACCCCTTTACCTTTTTCCAAGAGATTTTGGATCATATTAAGGGCAAAGGAGGTTTTCCCCATGGCAGGACGTGCCGCCACAATGACCAAATCTCCTTTGCCAAATCCTGTGGTCATACGATTGAGCTCTGCATACCCAGTGTCTACACCAACGAGCACTGAATCTCCACGGGCTTTCATCTCTTCTATATAGTCCAATGTCGCATCTGCAATCGTAGGGGCATCTTTAAAATCCAAACTTTGTGAACTTTGTGTTATTTCATAAAGTTTTTTCTCAACCAAATCCACTACATCGGCACCATTAAGATCTTCAGAAAGTGTCACACGCTTGATCTCTGTAGTGAGAGTAATCAAATGGCGTTTAATTGCCTTGTCTTTGATCTCTTGAACGTATGCTGTCGTATTAGAGATAGGATTAGCGGTGAGAATCTCTACTAGCGCACGCTCATCAAACTTTTGGCGTCCCATGAGCTCTTTTTTAATAAATTCTTCATCGATGGGTAAATCTCGATGGGCAAGACTTTGCATGGAGGTAAAAATCTCTTGATGAGCGCCTAGATAAAAATCATTGGGATTGAGCACGGCATCAAACTCATCAAATTGCGCGGGATCAAAAATAATAGAACTAAGGACTGAACGCTCAAAAGCTAAATTATATAATGATTCTTCCATCAATCTTCCTGTGCTTCCATTTTTTCCACTTCTTCAATAAATCGATCTACCAGTTGTGATTCATCCAACCGTGCCACCACTTCACCTTTGACCATCACAAGACCTGAACCCTTGCCGTACGCAATCGCAACATCGGCATGCTTGGCTTCACCGATGGCATTAACCACACACCCCATCACCGATAGATCCAACGGCTTTTTGATGTGTTTGGTCCGCTCTTCGATAACTGCCACTGCACTCACCAAATCCGCTTCGATACGTCCACACGTCGGACACGAAATGATATTGGGACCCTCACGTGCAACCCCGCTGTCTTTGAGTATCGCACGCCCTACTTTGATCTCTTCTTCCAGCTCACCCGTGATAGAGATACGCATCGTATCCCCGATACCATCAAGTAACAGCGCCCCCAATCCTATCGAGCTTTTAATCGTCGAATGAAAAAGAGTACCCGCTTCTGTAACCCCCAAATGAAAAGGGTAGTTATTTTTGGGACGTAATAGCCGATAGGCTTCAACCGTGCGCTGTACATCACTGGCTTTGAGCGAGACCTTGATGTCCGTAAATCCCAAATCTTCGAGATATTTAATATTATACTCTGCGGATGCTACCATCCCCTGCGCCGTTTGCCCATATCGTTGCTCAAACTCTTTTTCCAAACTCCCCGCATTTACCCCGATACGAATAGGGATATTACGCTCGCTGCACGCCTTTACTATCTCAGCAATTCTACTTTTTTCACCAATATTACCAGGGTTAAAACGGATACAATCCACCACTTGAGCAGCGATGAGAGCTAGTTTATAGTTAAAGTGAATATCAGCTACAAGAGGAAGCGACGTTTGTGCTTTAATAGCCGCAAGCGCCAGAGCATCTTCTTCATCCGGCACCGCCACACGGACAATATCACACCCAGCAAAATGGAGACGATTGATCTGCTCCACCGTGGCCGCAACATCTGCTGTACGTGAATAGGTCATTGACTGCACCGATATAGGCGCATCTCCACCGATGGCGACATTTCCGACAAAAATTTGTTTAGTAGGGTAACGTGTAATCATGAAGTGATTGTAGCTTGTTGGATGTTAATTTTACGTAAACTCCAACGGGTCCATATCGATTTCCATCATGGGTGATTTTACCAGCTTGATAGCTCGGATCAAATCAGTACTTTTCTGGCTACGCAACAGTATACTAAATCGATATTTATCCGCTATTTTTTCGATGACGGATGCTCCAAATCCTACAACCTCAATGGTTGGAATGGTCTTGAGTATGCTCACAACACTCTCCATCTCTACTGCGGCTTTTGTACCATTTTTGTGTGCAAACATCAAACGGGAGAGTTTTGTAAAAGGTGGATAGAGACCCTCTCGAATTTTTAATTCATCTTTTAAAAATGACTCATAATCATCAACATACGCCCTAAAAAATGACTCATTAAAACTTTGTACCACCACGGTTGAATCATTTTTACGTCCGCTTCGTCCTGCTATTTGGATGAGCAATGAGAGTGCTTTTTCACGAGCTCGATAATCACTTTGACCCAAAGCATTATCGATCCCCATCACTACTGCCAGTGCTATATCGTGATAATCATGCCCTTTGGAAAGCATTTGTGTCCCGATGAGCAGATCAATTTGACGCTCATTAAATGCTTTTAGAACTTTTATGAGTTTATTTTGCGTCGTGATAACATCTCGATCAAACTGTTGAATATTCACATGAGGAAATGTTTGACTCCAATGTTGCACTGCCTCGGCCGTTCCTAATCGATTAGAGGTCAACTCTCCACTATGACATTTTGGACATTTTTTGGGTAGGACTTCGGTATAGTTACAATAATGGCATTTCAGTGCACGAGCGTTTTTATGAACACTCATCCCAACACTGCAAAATGGACACTCCACCACTGATCCACATGTATCACACACCATAGTCTTGAAATTTGCACGGGTTGGGATAAAAACGATTGCCTGATGCCCTGCCTCAAAATTGGAGAATAATTTTTGATCCAAGAAAGGTGTCAACGCTTCAACGGAAGGCTCAAACACAAAAGTTCTCTTAGACGTAAAATATCCCCCACGCACCCTAACTGTTGGAAACTTGACATAACTAGAGAGGCTTGGTGTTGCGCTCCCTAATATCACGGGGATTTTGAGAATACTTCCGATATAAACCGCCATATCCCGTGCATTATAGCGTGGACGAGATGATGACTTATAGCTCTCATCATGTTCTTCATCCACTACAATAAGACCCAAATCCATGATCGGCAAAAACAGCGCTGAGCGCGGACCCATTATCACTTTTGCTTCACCACTGTATATTTTTTCCAGTGTCAAGGATTTATTTTTTGGAGTCATTTTAGAGTGCCACACTACTACAGCGTCAGCAAAATGAGATTTGAAACGTTGCTCCATTTGAGGCGTAAGCGAGATCTCTGGTAATAACAACAAGCATCGCTTACCAATCTCTAAAATCTCTTCCATGCGTTTCATGTAGATTTCACTTTTACCCGCACCCGTATCCCCAAAGAGCAAAGAGGTTTGATGAGATCGGATAAAGTCTAGGGCATCAGATTGAGTGGGAGAGAGGGTAATAGCAATCCGTTCACCCTGAGCCGATCGTTGGGTAGATGGTTCGACAAGCTCACCACGAACGGGACACAGACTTTCTCTCACTTCAAATGGCACAAACAAATTCAGTGCCTCCCCCAACGAACATCCATAATACTCATTTATAAATTGTGCTGTTTTGATTTGATGTTGAGAATAGACAAAAGAGAGAAGCTCTATTATAGCACTGGTTTTAAATTCAGGTTTTTCGACACGACAAAGAACAATACCAACCATTTCACGATTAACAAGCACAAGAGACACTTTAGAGCCAACGGCTAATTCAATATCGCTATGATAGGTGAGTGGTTCGAGAGGAGAGCCCAAAAGGGCAAGTGAATAAAAATAGATCAATATACTTTTTTTATTCCGTTAAAAGCTTACAGTTCGCATTCGTATGAGTACAATCAAATCTACCAGATGCCTGCGTATAAGTAAATGTGACCGGATCAGCCATTACTGTATAAGTGTATGTAGTATTTCCAGTTTTCATCCAATGTCCATTTCCACTAGCAGTCGTCACACCATACTGCAACAAAGAACCATTAGTGCTATTATTATCACTATCATCAAAAATGACAACACCAGCAGCACCTTGCGTTACCCCTTGATCAAGAGCTGAAATATAGGTACTTTCACCACGTAACAATCTGCTTTGGCGTTCATTGACAATCGCAGCACGTACTGCCGCCACATCACTGCGCCCTTTGACTATTTCCGCATCATCGCGTGTTGCTGCAAGTTTTGGAATAGCTACCGCTGCTAAAATTCCCAGCACGACAATTACGAAGACTAGCTCAATCATCGTAAAAGCGTTTCGTTTATTAATATTCAATCATAGCTCCTCTTAACACCATTGGATAATCAGCAATATCTATAATTCTCTGTAGATTTAAACATTTACCATCGCCATTGGCAGAACCGTAGCTAAGAGATAAGATTTCCGTGCCTCCTGTCACATCTACTGCCATAAGTATACAATCACTTATGTTTCCAGCTTTAATATTAACATGATGCGATGATGGTTCACTCGCTTCACCGCTAGCAATTAAGACTGATAACATGTTTGACATTGCCGATAAGCTATCCTCTGTTTTGCCTTGAGCGATAGCATACGACGCTATCTCACTCGCACCACCCATAACACTATGAGCAACTTTGACATTTTCAGCGTCATCACGTGTTGCGGCCAATTTTGGGATAGCAACAGCTGCCAAAATTCCCAAAATTACAATGACAAAAATAAGTTCAATCATGGTAAATGCGTTTCGTTTCATCTAAACAACTTCTCTCTATGTGTTGAGTTTTAGAATTAAAATTAATTATAAAAATCAAAACAATATTATTCTCACTCCAAAGGGTGAGAATAAACGTTCTATCTTGTCAATTAATAAGCAAGATTAGATGAACCGCCAAAAACTACCTCTTTAGCTGTTGCCAACTTGTCAGTAGATTTTAGAGTTTTAGCGACAGCGGCTTGAACACCCTTACACATTCCAGATGTTCCTGTACCTGCTTTTACAGAAATATTACCATCTGCAATTTTATTTATAGTAACAACAATACAGTCGGATGGAGTTGTAGCATCATCTTGATACGTAATTGTACTAGCGTCTGCTAACACCGCAGTTCCAGCTTCTTTTGTCTTAATATTTGTAATATCAGAAATTTTAGCCCCCAATGTGCCATGACCTGTATAATATGTTCCAAGCTCAGTGATTAATCCAGCCACTTCAGTTGCACCTGTAGAAGCCTTTGCATCATCACGTGTTGCTGCCAATTTTGGAATAGCTACGGCTGCCAAAATACCAAGAATAAC
>CAMBHX010000043.1 GCA_945867285.1 Sulfuricurvum sp. IAE1 | reverse complement strand
ATGGTGCAGTAACCAAGGGCACTTTAGCAGCAGCTTCTTTTTGTCCTTTGAGAGAGCCTATCTCAGCTCTTAGGCTGGCCAATTCTTTTTCCATTTTATCAAATCGCTGCATCAAAGTGTCATCAGCCATGACTGTCACACTTAAAAGCGCAGCAGCAACTACAGAACCTAAAATTTTTTGTTTCATTTTTGACTCCTTAAGTCTAATGTTTTGATATTAACAAAAATTATATAAAAGCAATTTGAATGTCTTAAATAATCGTGATAAAAGTGTGACGAATTTACACACCTTCGGATACAGCGAGATTTAAGAGCCTATTGGGTACAATTCGCCCGATTTTCTCCCACATTATCTTAAATTTCTTGCGGATACGCAGGAGGCTTTAGGGGATTGCAAAGGTGAAAGCCGTACAAAAAAGCTAAGTTTTTAGCTTTTTTAGGCTTGAAACCAAAGGCTATATGCGTTAGCATAGCCGTAGGAGCCCTTTGCCGTTTCAAGCGGGTTTTGCTCGTTTGGTGCGTAATGTTGTACATGAAAAAATTCGCAAGCGAAATGCTGTTTTCGTGCACCCGATGACTCGTCGGCTCTGACAAGCTTCGCCCAAGTAAACGAAAACAAAACTATATTAATACAGGATTTACATTATGGTAACTATGAAAGACTTATTGGAGTGTGGTGTACATTTTGGTCACCAAACACGTCGTTGGAATCCAAAGATGAAAAAATACATCTTCGGTGTTCGTAAAAACATCTATATCATCGATTTGCAAAAAACATTACGTTTTTTCCGTGGTGCATACCAAATCGTTTTGGATGCAGCTGCTGAAGGACAAACAGTGTTGTTTGTTGGAACCAAAAAACAAGCACGTGTTGCGATTCGTGATGCAGCATTGTCATGTGGAATGCCATACGTTGATAACCGCTGGTTGGGTGGAATGTTGACAAACTTCCCAACAATCCAAAAATCAATCCGTAAACTTGAAATCATCGAAGAGATGCAAGCAAACGGTCAAATCAATCTTTTGACAAAAAAAGAAGCGTTGATGATGGGTCGCCAAAAAGAGAAATTGGTAGCATATCTTGGTGGTATCCGTAACATGAAAACATTACCTGACATGATGTTTGTTATTGATGCAGTCAAAGAGCACATCGCTGTTATGGAAGCTCGTAACCTAGGTATTCGTGTTGTTGCTCCTTTGGACACTAACTGTGATCCAGACGTAATTGATATCCCCATCCCTGGAAATGACGATGCTATTCGTTCAATCCAATTGTTTTGTAAAGAGATGGCAGAAGCTATCAATGAAGGTAAAAAATTGGCAAGCGGCGGAGCTGATGATGTTGCAGCTGATGAAGTAAGTGCTGAAGAAGTTTTTGCAGCAGCAGCTACAGAAACAGTAGTAGAGGAAGCGTAATCATGGCAGACATCACAGCAGCAATGGTCAAAGACCTACGTACCGCAACTGATGCTCCAATGATGGATTGTAAAAAAGCTCTCACGGAATGTGATGGTGACATGGAAAAAGCAAAAGAGTTTTTGCGTGACCGTGGTATGGCACAAACTGCTAAAAAAGCGGATCGTGTTGCTGCTGAGGGTCTTTTGGGGATTAAAGTGTCTGACACTTTTGCCTCTGCATCATTGGTAGAAATCAACTCTGAGACAGATTTCGTAGCTAAAAATGATGGCTTTGTTTCTTTGGTAAGCAACACAGCAGCACATGTTTTCGCAACAGGAGTGAACAGTGTTGAAGAGCTTAACGAAACATCGTATGAAACAGGTACCTTTTCAGAATACTTTACGGCACAAGTAGCGCGTATTGGTGAAAAAATTGTTACTCGTCGTTTTGTGACTCTTAATGCAGGAGAAAATGGAATCGTTAATGGTTACGTTCACTCTAATGGTCGTGTAGGTGTTTTGGTCGCTATCACGTGTGATAGTAAAAAGACAGCTGATGCAATGACTGGTTTTGTTAAAAACGTAGCAATGCACGCAGCGGCTATGAAACCATCAACATTGAGCTATAAAGATTTAGATGCAACATATGTAGCGGAAGAAACTATCGGACGTATCGAAGCGATCAAAACTGAGAACGAAGAATTAGCACGTTTGAAAAAACCTCTCAAAAACGTTCCTCAATATATCTCAATGTCACAATTAACTCCAGAGGTTATGGCGGCAGCTGAGGAAGCTATCAAAGCAAAATTGATTGCAGATAACAAACCAGAAAAAATTTGGGCGAATATTATCCCTGGTCAATTGGCACGTTTTGTTGATGATAATACTACTCTTGATAAAGAGCAAGCATTGTTGGATCAAAAATATGTTATGGACGATTCATTGACGGTTGCTCAAGCACTTGAAAAAGAAGCAGCAGCACACGGTGGAACTGCTACGCTCGTGGAGTTCGTAAAATACGAAGTCGGCGAAGGTATCGAAAAACAAGTCAATGACTTTGCAGCTGAAGTTGCTGCACAAATGGGCTAAGGGGTAAACCCTAGCCACTTTGCAGATTTATCTGCATACTTTCACTCTCTTTTTAATTTAATTTCCCCTATAATATCTTTATGACACTTTTAAAAACTACTAACCTTTCACATCGTTTTGATTATCCTCTTTTTGAGGCTATTTCATTGGAATTAAAAGCAGGTGAATCAGTTGCTATTGTCGGTGTAAGCGGTAGCGGAAAATCAACACTTTTACATGTACTTTCATCACTATTGAAACCCAATAGCGGTGATGTGGAGCTTTTTGGAAAAAATATTTATGCGCTGAGTGAGAAAGAACTGGTCAAACTTCGTCGCCATGATTTGGGGCTTATTTATCAAAGTCATTATTTATTTAAAGGCTTTAGTGCTTATGAAAATCTTGAAGTTGCAGCACTTTTGGCAGGAGAGACTATTGAAAACGAGTTGCTAGTACGATTGGGTATACAGCAGGTCATGGAACAAAAAGTTACAGAGCTGTCAGGTGGACAACAACAGCGTGTTTCGATTGCCCGCATTCTATCTAAAAAACCTCGTCTTATTTTCGCAGATGAACCTACCGGAAATCTAGACCATGCTACAGCTACAGAAGTGATGGATCTCTTTTTAGAGTATATTCAAGAACATCAAAGCGGACTTTTACTGGTAACTCATGATGAAGTATTGGCACATCGATGTGATCATGTCTATCGTATGCTCGATGGAACTTTGAGTGAGATAGTATAATATATGGAATGGGCAGAGATTTTTAGCGAGGGACGAACAGCTGCTTTTATTCTCCTTTTTACCCGTTTTAGTGCACTATTTATGGCTGTTCCTATTTTTTCTCATGCTAATATCCCTATGTCTGCTAAAGCGGCTATGGCATTTTTTTTCACTATTTTCTTTTTTGGGGCAGTGCCTCCACTTCAAATCCCATTGGATGGATTAAGCTTAACGATTGCGATTTTGGGTGAAATGTTATTTGGACTTACTGTAGGAATTATTTTACAACTTGCCTATCATGTGATTACTTTTGCAGGGGGGCAGATATCTTTTATGATGGGATTTTCATTAGCAAGTGCAATTGACCCACAATCGGGTGTTTCAATGCCAATTATTGGTCAATTTTTGGCATTAGTATCATTAATGGTGCTGCTTGCTCTTGATTTGCATCATTGGATTTTACTATTGGCATCGGATTCGATTGCATCGGTTCCTCTTGGGGGATTTATGCTCACTCCGGTGTTGTTTCAATATATTATGCACGCTACTCTCAATATGTTTGTCGTAGGGTTTATGATAGCATTTCCCATTACAGCACTTTCGATGCTTGCTGATGTTATTTTTGGGATGTTGATGAAAACAATGCCTCAGTTTAACCTTTTGGTTATTGGGATGCCTATAAAAATTGGTGTTGCTTTTTTAGTTTTGATGGCAACATTATCTGCAAGCATGATGATTGTAAGTTCTCAAATGCAAAGTTCGTTTGATTTTTTGAAAACATTATTCTAATCATATTTTTTTTTGGTTACAATAAGCACCATTTAGCACCTATAGCACATAGGACATTCAAAAGGCAACGACTATGAGAATTTTATTATTAAACGATAACCCTGTTGTGCGAAAATTGGTCGCGCTAAGTGCTCAAAAAACCAAAGATGATTTAGATGTTATTTGGTCATTGGATGAAATTGAACATCCGCATTATGATTTACTGATTGTTGATGATGCTTTGTATAGTGATGAAATGATCTCACAGCTTAAAGAAAAAGTTAGTTTTAGATCAAGTGTACTAATGGCGACACGAGGTGCTGCAACTCCGGCTGGATTTGACAAGGTAATCAATAAGCCTTTTTTGCCAACAGATTTGGTCGAACTGTTTGCAGGAATTGCTCAATCACTTCCCGAGCTAAGTGTCGATGAAGGCAAAAAATCTACTGATGTCATTGATGACTTACTGGATGATTTATTGGTTGATGATGATTTATTATCAAATGATTTGATTGAGGATGATAGTCTACTCAAAACCACTGTTTTAGACTTCCAAGAAGTTCAAGAGCTTCAAGATTTGTTGGATGATGATTTCACTGATAATGAAGATAATGAATTTGATAGCATACAATTTGATACACCTGATATCGCAATGATAGAAGATTTGGATGACTTGGATGATTTTGAAGTGGCAAAAGAGTCTTTAGAAGATGAATTATTAGATGATGAGATAGAAGCTATGTTTCTTTCAGGCAATGTCAATAATGAGAGCCCAAAAGAGGATGAGATAGACTTGGAAGCATTACTGGTCGATATGTCAGCAGAAGAATTGTCAGATGAACCCTTGAGTGATGATGATTTTGAAGATCTTGAGCAACAAATTCAAGAAGCGATGGGTAATTTAGAGCTTGAAGATTTGGAGCAACCATTAGCTACTGGAGGGCTTGATGATTTAGATTTTGATACCTTGAGTGATGAGTTAAGTGATGATGTTCTTGGTAAACTGGATACAAATATTTTGGATCTTTCAGATGAAGAAGAGCTAAAGACAGAAGATGACGAGCCAATTCAGGAAGATGAATCGCTAGGTATATTGAATGATGATGAGACAAATCCATTTGAAGATAAAGAGATGGGTACTACTAAGAAAGAAGAGATAGAGTCCCTAGAGGACTTAACTGCGATTGAGAACATCGTGGAAGATGATGATTTTGATAGTTTGGACGAACGTGATATTCGTATTGCGATTGGTGAAGAGGTCGACGAAGAAATTAACGTTTCTGTAAATGACAGTGAAGATAGATCTCTAGAGGTTGTTTCTACATTAGAATTAGATGAGTCGGATATCACGGAGCCTCAAGAATTAGATGAGACATCACCTGCAGTTGGAATAGAAGCGCTGCAATCATTACTCAAAGTATTATCTAATGATGAAGTAGCTAAAAGTCTTAAAGGGCTCAATATTAGTATAAATATTAATTTCGGAAACGATAAGTGAATACTAAAACAGGGGCGATTTTAGTGCTGTCAGGCCCTAGTGGAGCAGGTAAAAGCTCGTTGATTTCGAAAATCATTAATCAAATAGGAACGACTTATTTTTCGATTTCGACAACAACGAGAGCCATGCGAGCGGGAGAGATTAATGGAGTGCACTATCATTTTGTTACCGTCGAAGAATTCAAAAAAGAGATAGAAGAAGAGATGTTTTTGGAATATGCTGTAGTGCATGGCAATTATTATGGAACATCTTTGGGACCTGTTAAAAAAGCGCTCAAAGAGGGAAAGCTGGTTATTTTTGATATTGATGTACAAGGTCACGATGCTGTCATGCACCGACTCTCTGATATTACAACCTCAGTCTTTGTGACAACCCCCTCTCTAGAAGAGCTTAAAAAACGATTGTATGCACGCTGTACGGATAGTGACGATATTATTAATAAGCGTTTAGAAATGGCAATACGTGAAGTTCAGCGCATCAGTGAATATGAATATTTGGTTGTTAATGATAATCTTGATGAGGCAGCGCAGGTTTTGGTTTCCATCGCCAAAGCGGCCCGTATGAAAATTCCGACACAGACAATCAATGAGTTTGTTCAAGTTTGGACACAGCAATAAATCGTTATACTTCATCACCAAAATTTGCACGAAAAAGGAACACAAGAGCATGAGTATGCCAAGCGGAACTGAATTATTATTAATCTTTGGAATTGTTATTTTGCTCTTTGGTGCAAAAAAAATACCTGATTTGGCGAAAAGTATTGGTCAAGGGATCAAAGGTTTCAAAAAAGAGATGAAAGATGAAGAAGCTCCAGTAGCGACATCTGTGACTCCTGAAGCTCCAAAACAAGTTGACACTGTCGTAGCTGAAGTTGTCGAAGCTCCAAAAACTACTACACAAGCGTAAGCGTTGAAGCAACGTGTCTCTGCGCTTTTGCGCGAAACCCTCCAACGTGATGTTGCCCTAGAAAAACCTAAAGACCGTTCTTTTGGGCATTTTGCCACCCCTATAGCTTTTTCACTCGCTAAAGAATTACGTAAATCTCCTATGGCTATCGCCCAGGAACTGGCAGATTCGTTTGGGGAGCATCCTCATTTTAGCGCAGTCGAATCAGTGGCTGGATACATCAATCTTCGTCTTTCGGAAGCTTTTTTGGATGAATATGCATCATGGGCGCTTACTGATCCAAAAGCATTTGCAAGCGCACAAAAAAATGGAAGTATCTTGCTGGAATTTGTGAGTGCAAATCCAACGGGACCACTTCATATCGGTCATGCACGTGGTGCCGTTTACGGTGATACGTTATTACGTCTTGGTCGACATTTGGGCTATGATATTACTGCGGAGTATTATGTCAATGATGCGGGCAATCAAATTGATTTACTAGGAACGTCGTTACAGCTCGAAGGGCGTAGTGCATTGCTAGGAGAAACAGTTGAGTGGCCTGAAAAATATTATCGAGGTGAGTATCTTACGGATTTATCCAAAGAGGTTCAAGCGGTATTTGGAGATGAGGCATTACGAGATGAGAGTCGCCAAAAAGAGTTAGCGTTATGGGCTAAAGATAAGATATTAGCGCTGATAGTTGCGGATTTAAAAGCCATTAATGTCCACTTTGATACGTTTGTGGGTGAAGCATCATTGTACGATGAGTGGGATCGTGTAATGGCAAAAATGGGCAATGGCGTTTATGTGAGTGAAGGAAAAACCTTTATCCGTTCGAGTGGATTAGGTGATGATCATGACCGTGTTGTGGTTCGTGACGATGGACGTCCAACGTATCTTGCGGGTGATATTATCTATCATAACCAAAAGTTTGAGCGCTGCTATGATCATTATATTAATATCTGGGGTGCGGATCATCATGGCTATATTGCTCGTGTCAAAGCAGCAGTGAGCTTTTTGGGGTATGATGCACAAAAGCTTGAGGTGCAACTTTCACAAATGGTAAGTTTACTCAAAGATGGTGAACCGTTTAAGATGTCCAAGCGTGCAGGAACAGTGATTCAAATGGGTGATGTGGTCGAAGAGATCGGTGCAGATGCACTTCGATTTATGTTTGCCAGCAAAAAATGTGATACGGCGCTGGAATTTGACATCGAAGAGCTCAAAAAACAAGACAGTTCTAATCCAATTTACTATATCCAATACGCCCACGCACGCATTCAGACACTTATTGCTAAGAGCGAGTTGACGCTTGAAACCATTATGGCTACAAAACTTCATGGCTTGAGTGCAGATGCAGATGGTTTGTTATTTGAGGCATTATTGTTACCAGAAATCATTGATGATGCTTTTGAGTCACGTCAAGTGCAAAAGCTTCCTGATTACCTCAAGGCACTTGCGGCAAAATTGCACAAATTTTATTATGATACGCGTATTATCGGGACTGATGATGAAGCAAAATTGCTAAAACTCCTCCTTGTTGTTGCACTTTCACTCAAAACAGGTCTCTCTTTGTTAGGAATCGACGCCAAAGACCGGATGTAAATCCGGTTTATTTTGTTTTGAATGTCAAAGGAATACTTTTGGCTACGCTAGCGGCTAAGGCACTAAAGCTTGATCTTTCAGGGCAGAATTTTTATCCTAATAATCTTCCAATCGTTTGTTTCAATGTATCGTGTTGATGTGCCATCGCGATTTGCGCCATGTTTAGTTTATTGGTACTTTGCTGATACTCACTGATCGTTTTTGCTAAATCTACATCGGATATTTGACTCTTTGCTGCCGCATTGGAGGTAATTTGAGTCAAAAGATTATCAGATGCACTAATAAATTCATTGGTTGTCGAACCGACCTGAGAAGAGGCTTGAGTAAGTGTGTCACGAAATGAGTCTATACTATTGGAATCTTCAAGTGAAAGTGACTGTGTGGATAGATTTGGAAGTGATGTTGAGATTGATCCGTTTCCAATGGAAAATGTCATATTGTTTCCAAAGAGGGCTTGTCCATTAAAGGTTGTGCTGTTAATGCTTTGCTGCATTGATTCTGCAGTGCGATTAAACTCCCCTTGCAACTCTTGTTTTTGAGAAGAATTGAGTGAAGCACTGTTGTAGCGAACACTCAGATCACTGAGTGTCTGAGTTTGTTCACTTAATGAATTGAGCGTTCCTCCAGCGATCTGCATCATAGATACACCATCATTGATGTTCATCAACCCTTGGGACATGGTTGAAATTTGGTTTTGAAGCATATCCGCGATGGAGCGTGACGAACTGTCTTGTAGTCCAAGCTCGACAGCAGCTGCAATCTTTTCTAACGTTTTATCTCTTTTGGATGACTCTGCATTGAGATTTGGGAGCGCGTAGCTGTGATCATTGATCTTCATAATAGACTCCTTGACGCTTTATTACAACAGGATAACACTGATAGCTTTAAGATTTAATAAGGGCTGAGTTATAATTTTAGTACGAATATGAGCGAGGTTTAATTATGGTCAAAGTAGCCGCAATTCAAATGCAAATGGTGAGTGATAAATCTGCAAATGTAGCAAAAGCAGATGGGATGGTACGTGAAGCAGCAGAAAATGGAGCCAATATCATTCTAATTCCAGAGTTGTTTGAGGGATATTATTTTTGTAAGGATATGGATAAAAAGTATTTCGAATGGGCACAACCTCTAGAAAACAATCCTCTCATCACTCATTTTAGCGCCTTGGCAAAAGAGCTTGGAGTTGTATTGCCAATCAGTTATTTTGAGCGCGACGGTGAGCACTATTTTAATTCTCTCGTGATGGTTGATGCCGATGGCACTGTTATGGAAAACTATCGTAAGACCCATATCCCTGATGGTCCTGGGTATGAAGAGAAGTTTTATTTCGAGCCTGGGGACACGGGATTCAAAGTCTGGAAAACTGCCTTTGGAAATGTGGGGGTAGGTATTTGCTGGGATCAGTGGTTTCCGGAAACCGCGCGCTCACTTACCCTCATGGGAGCCGATATGATCTTCTATCCAACAGCAATCGGGTCTGAGCCTGAAATCGGTGTGGATTCTGCGTCTCACTGGCAGCGGGTTCAGATGGGACACTCTGCAGCGAACATCATCCCTGTTATTGCAGCCAATCGCATCGGTGAAGAGGTAGGTGAGAGTTGTACGTTGACGTTTTATGGCTCATCGTTCATCACCGATCATACGGGTGAAAAAATTGTCGAAGCATCACGTGATAAAGAAGAGATTCTCTACAGTGAGTTTGACCCTGCTACAATTCGCGAACATCGTCATTATTGGGGATTGATCCGAGACCGTCGTCCGGAGTGTTATGAGGAAATAATTAACAAATAGTTATTTTGGAACTTTTTTTGCTTTATTTATTAAAATAAGTAAGAGCGGAGGGTTTCGTGAGAGTCGTTTTGCGCAATAACGCTATTTTTGTTCAGGGTGAAAACACTATCCTTGAAGAGCCTTGGATGGAAGAGTTTTTTGACCACCATATCAACAATACACTTTTTCTCGACAATGGTGTATTAGTTCTTAACAGCGAAGCTGCTTCGGAGCAAAAAGAAGATTTTTTGGATTCTTTGACGGACAGTTATACCAAAGCAAACGACCTTGCGAGCCCTTTTTATCGACGTTCTCTCAAAAAATGCAAAAGTGCTGCTATTCGTATTGAAATGCCCTACAGAAAAACTGAAAAGATTGATGTAGAACTTTTTGCATATGGACCTAGTCGTGTTAAAATCACTTTCCTTGATGATAATCGCTGGGTGATGCGGTATTTGAAACAGCAATTTTCTTCTATGGTGCTGAGTTCTACTGCTAATCAGATTTATATTGATGTGAGTAGCATGTACTCTAAGGCTCGTTTGGAAAAAGCACTGAATCGAAAAGAGGTACTTCATTATCAGATTAATTATACGTATGATAATGATTTTATGGGAAAACTGTATGGACAATTTAGTAGCTTCGGATTTAACTGTGATGAGATGGATAAAATGATTCGCTATCATGCTATTTTTGAAATTCCTATGGGAAGTCGCCCGAAAGATTTGAAAAAACAGTATTTGAAGCTTGCAAAGCGTTATCATCCTGATAGTGTTAGTTCCAAAAATCCTGCAATGGTTAACAGTTATACTGAAAAGTTTAAACTTCTTCAAGAAGCTTACGATGCTCTCAGGATGGCGAGCTAGTTTTATATGAGTGCTAATTACTCATTTTCTTTCTTTTTTTTATCCTGTGTATTGTTATTTACTGGCTGCTCAACGCATACATTTTCAATCAGTGAACCAAAAGTTATCACTTTTAAAACTCCAAAAATAAAATATTCAGATATGGGATATGTGCGTTACGATGATGATGCTGTAGAAGTTGAGATGTTCACTGCAGGTGTTTCGATAGAGAAAATAACCTTGGACGAAAAGGGTGTTTGTGTGAGCATCGGGTGTATGAGCGAGGCAAAATTTACCCAAGAGTATTTGAATCCCCATTATCCTTCTGATACACTGCGTCGAATTTTGCAAAATGTCGATATTTTTTCTGGATTGGGTAAGAGTGAAGCGTGTAATGGCGTTCAATACCAGTACATTCGAAATGATGATATAGATATAATGTACCGACGTAAAAATGGAGAGATACTCTTTAAAGACAGGCTCAATGGGGTGATGATAAAGATTGAAGATGTTTCTGAAGGAAACATAAGTCGCTAAATTCAACATTGTGTAGGAAAAAAGGGATAAAATCTGATATTTATATCTAGGAAATTACTATGTCAAAATACGTAGGAGCTCATGTCTCCGCTAGTGGCGGTGTTTTTAACGCACCTCTAAATGCAATGAAAATAGGGGCTCGTGCCTTTGCCCTTTTTACCAAAAACCAAAAACAGTGGAGTGCAAAACCTCTAGAAGATGAGGTTATAGGATTATTCAAGGAGAATTTGGCGCAAAGTGGTATTCAGCCGTGCCATATTTTACCCCATGATTCGTATTTAATAAATCTCGGACACCCTGAAGAAGAGAAGCGCCTTAAATCGTTAGAAGCGTTCATCGACGAACTACAGCGTTGTTCGCAGCTGGGATTAGATCGGTTAAATTTTCATCCTGGAAGTCATCTCAAGCAAATAAGTGAAGAAGAGTGTATTGATCGTATAGCTCTTAGTATGAATGAAGCGATAAAAATGGTTGAGGGTGTTAATCTCACAATTGAAAACACTGCAGGGCAGGGGTCAAATTTGGGATGGAGATTTGAACACATCGCTGCTATCATTGAACGTATCGAGGATAAATCTCGTGTAGGAGTCTGTATTGACACGTGTCATATGTTCACAGCAGGATATGATATTCGTACACGTGAAGCGTATGATGCAACGTGGGAGGAATTTAGTGCTATTATTGGGTTCCAATATCTTAAAGGGATGCATATCAACGATTCCAAACCTGATCTTGGAAGCCATGTGGATCGACATGATTCACTGGGCAAAGGAAAAATCGGGTTGGATGCGTTTGGCTTTTTGATGAATGATCCGAGGATGGATGATATACCTTTGGTACTTGAAACCATCGATGAGACGATTTGGGCTCAAGAGATACAATTACTTTATTCAATGCAAGGAGCGTAAATGCGCAAGTTTACCTTATCACT
>CAMBHX010000042.1 GCA_945867285.1 Sulfuricurvum sp. IAE1 | reverse complement strand
GTATAGGAAAAGGTACATTTATCAATGATATGGCGGATATCGGCAAGCATTTTTTCTTTTGACGTTCCCTTGATCTGATGTTCGAGCTCATAACTGACATCAAAATGATCTTCAATGGCCCGTTTTCCCCGACCAGTGACGATTGCCATGGTGTTCATTCCAGCATCCATAGCCTCTTCGACACCGTATTGGATGAGAGGCTTAGTGAGGACTGGGAGCATCTCTTTGGGCATTGCTTTAGTAACGGGTAAAAAGCGAGTTCCATAACCAGCAGCGGGGAAAAGACATACGGAGATAGGGGATATTTTTTTCATTATAAAATCTTTGTGTAATGTAGTATAGTTGTTGGTAAATAACTATTTTAAATGTTGAGATTATCACATAAATTGACTTAAAAAATAAATGGAGTACGTTTGTGAAGTGTGGCTCCGGATACTGGATTCGAACCAGTGACCAAGTGATTAACAGTCACCTACTCTACCGCTGAGCTAATCCGGAATGTTTAAGAGGTCGTAATTATAGTGAGCTTTGTCTTAATTGTCAAGATTTTTGAGTGTTTTTTTGTCGTTTTCTTGCACTATTTTCTAATGGGAGGTAAAAAATGATATTTGAGCGTTCAATTTTGGTTATTTTTCCTTCATTTAGAAGGATAAGGAACTGTTTTTTGGATTCTTCGTCGAAAAGGGCGTTGATGTCATCGTCGGTAAGAGGACGTTTGTCAAGAGTTGTGAGTATTTCATTTGCTGAATAATGTGAAGGTGTCGCGGTCGCATGGGTACGTGAAACGATATGAATTGGAAGGGAAGGGTCGAAATAGTGCGATAGTTCATACAGTTCTTTAAATTGTAACCCTTGTACCGGATAGGCTGGAGGTCTGTCGATGGTGCCGATGTCGATACGTTCGCATTGGATGTTTTGTAATGCAGTATTAAGGGCCATTACCTCTTTGGGTGTGTCGTTTAATCCTCGAACGAAGAGAATTTCGATAAAAAGCTTACCTTTAAAAGTGTGCGAAAAGCGTTGGATAGCATGAATAATATTGGTAATCTCGATCTCTTCAGCAGGACGGTCGATTTTACGAAATATTTCTGGGGTGGCGGCATCGAGAGAGAGTTTAACTTGATCAAGACGTAAAAGGGCATTAAAAATATTTTCATCACTCAAAGAGGCACTGTTAGAGAGGATAAGAGTTTGGATATTTCCCTTGATAGTATCAATTTCAGTGATGAGTTCATTCAAATATGGATACATGGTCGGTTCACCGTTAGCGGTGAGGGTTATGACATCGATATTGGGGTGGTTTTGAAGTGCTTCTTTTAAATCATAGAGGATTGTTTCTGTACTGGTTACAGTATGTTGTGTTTTGATAGCTTTCATGGGGGTAAGTTCACAGTAAAGACAGTCAAAATTGCATTGCTTAGTAGAAGAAGAGAGATCAATCCCAAGCGACACGCCAAAGCGACGAGAATGAATTGGGCCAAAGATTGTGGACATGTTAAATATTAATATGACGAACTTTTGATAAAAAGTTCGCAAATACTTTAAAGATTCTCAAAAATGATAGTTTTTGTAGCTTTAGGGGGATGCAAGGGACATTTGTCCCTGCCACTAAAACGGATGAATTCGTTTTGGTGTGTAGCATTAGTGGTTTTTTTTACTCACTCGTTGACACTCAGAGACAAAGTGCTGTGCATTTGCAACAGGAACATCTGGGAGGATGCCGTGACCTAAGTTGAAGATATGGCGTTTTCCACCCATAATAGAGTGGATTTTTTCGACGGCAATAGTCGTCTCTTCTTGGCAATACAATCGACATGGCTCCATATTGCCTTGAAGAACATATTTGTCACCAAGTTTTTCGCGTGCCAGCTCCATAGGAGTGCTCCAATCAACACCAAATACATCAAAATTCCCATACACTTTGTCTAAAAATGCAGGAACCCCTTTGGGGAACATGATGATAGGAATATGAGGATATTTGCTTTTGAGATAATCAGCGATCTCAACCATGTAGCGCCATGAAAACTCATCGTATTTATCCGGTTCGATGGCGGCCGCCCAGCTGTCAAAGATCTGAACAACATCAATACCTGACTGGATTTGCTTTTCCATGTACAGTTTGACCACTTCGGTTACTTTAGCCAAAATCTTATGTAAAAGTTTGGAATTAGAATACATCATTTTTTTACACACGTTGTACGTTTTCGTCCCATGCCCCTCTATCATATAGGTCGCTAGTGTCCATGGTGCACCGGTAAATCCGATAAGAGCTTTGTTGTCGCCACGCTCGTCAAGCTGTTTACGCAATAGCGCAATCGTATCGTAGACATAGGTGAGTTTAGCGGCAGCTTCAACACCTCCAATAAGCGTATCCAAATCAGCTTCATTTTTGATCGGTGATTCAAATACAGGACCTTCACCATTGACAAAATCAAGCTTCATCCCCATTTCGTTGGGGACAACCAAAATATCGCTAAACAAAATCGCCGCATCGACATTGACAATATCAAGAGGTTGAATGGTTACTTCAGCAGCCATATCGGGTGCATGACACAAATTGAGAAAGTTGCCCGCACGACGACGTACTTCCATATATTCTGGTAAATAACGACCGGCCTGACGCATCATCCATACTGGGGTGTAAGGGGTCTCTTTTCCAAAACACGCATCAACAAAAATTTTACTCATGGTGTCCTACTTTACTCAAAAAATATAATCCAACTGCAACAGCAGTAATAGAGAGTGCAAGATATAAAAGATCTAATGCACCGACAAAAACGGTATGACCTACTTTTTGGAAGAAACCAACAACCAAAACCATGACGATGACTTTAGAGATTTTATCTTTGAGCTGATCGAGTGAATGAACGGCTAAAAGCTGATTTTCATGACCATTCTCATCTTTGGCTGGATCAATGTCAGAGATAAAGAGTTCATAAACACCAAATGAAAAAATAATCATAATTATACCAATGAGATATAAATCCACCGCACCAATAATCCCTCCAACTACAGCTTCGTGAAAATTGGCAGGGTGCGCATGGGTTGCATAGGTATTAACGACAAGACTAGCGGTGTTATAAATATCAAAACTAGCCACCGCAAACAGCAACACAGCCCCAACAAGACCAAATACAACCGCTAAAAGGATAATAAAACGTGAATTCCACAGAGTATGCTCAAATAATTTTTCAATAAAGCCCATTTTATTCTCCTTGCATTTCAACCCATTTTTGGGCGATACGTACAGCATTAGTAGCAGCACCGACACGAAGGTTATCCGCAACTACCCATAAATGTAAGACATTTTCACGATAAATATCACTGCGGATACGTCCCACAAATGTTTCGTTTTGATCCATACACAATGATGGCATCGGATAGATACTCTCACGTGGCTCATCTAAAACAATAATATTAGGAGCTTTACGTAAAAGTTCACGTGCTTCATTGGCGTCTACAGCCCCATCAAACGTCAGTGTCAATGTTTCAGCATGACCACGTAAGGTTGGAATACGAACACATGTAGCACTGACTTCAATATCTTTGTGCATGATTTTTTGTGTCTCATTCACCATTTTGAGCTCTTCTTTGGTGTAGCCATTATCAGTAAAGGAGTCGATTTGTGGGATCGCATTGAGGGCAATTCTGTGAGGGAATTTACTCGGGGTTATATCATCGAGTTTAAACGCAAAAAATGCTTGCATTTGCTCCACCAGTTCTTCCATGGCGGTTTTACCTGCACCTGAAGTAGCTTGATAGGTACTCACATCGATACGTTGTAGGTCGTACGCATCATCAAGTGGTTTGAGTGCTTGAACCATTTGGATGGTGGAACAATTGGGATTGGCTATAATCCCACGATTTTTCCACTCTTTTATATCCTCAGCATTAACTTCTGGAACAACTAATGGGACATCCTCAAACATACGAAAATGACTTGTATTGTCAATAACAACCGCACCTGCTTCAACCGCTGAGGGTGCAAACTCTGCCGATACACTTCCTCCAGCACTAAAAAGAGCAATCTCAATATTCTCTTCCTCAAAAATAGTATGAGTTAGCTCTTGGATAGGGAGTTCTTCATCATTAAAAGTGACCGTTTGTCCAACACTTCTAGCACTTGCAAGAGGGACAATTTTTGCGAAGGGAAAATCTATCTCTTCAAAAACTCGTAAAATTTCTTCACCGACGGCACCATTGGCACCAACAATTGCAACATTGTAACGTTTCATGAATGTGTTCCTAAAAATGGATAATAATGGGTCGATTATAGCGGATAAGGGCTTGGAAAAGATTGAAAGTTTCTCCCACATTCGAAAGATGTGGGTAGCTTTAGGGGGTTGTAGGGACATTTGTCCCTGCCACTAAAACTAGTGTAACGCTTTTTGTGAAACAAAAATGTTTCTTCAGAAAACGGATGAATTCGTTTTAGTACGTAATATCAGATATTTTAAATCCGTCCAAATCCTCGTGCTTCTAAAAATAGATCTTCAACCCCAATGGATTCTCCATCGCTGAGTATGACCGATCTTTCTACGACAGAGATGAGTTCTCGAATATTACCAGGCCATGAGTAGAGTTGTAAAGCTGCTTTAGCTTCATCATCAAAATTTTTTTCCCCAAAGTCATACTGTAGGCAATTTTGCTCTAATACAGATGTTGCAATAGGCAGTATCTCTTCACGTCGTTCACGTAAAGGTGGGATAGAGAGGGGTATAGTATTGAGACGATAATAGAGGTCTTCTCGAAATTTACCGTCCGTAATATTTTGTTGCAAGTTGGCATTGGTAGCGGTGATGATGCGAACATCAATTTTGATGCTTTTGGAGGAACCCAAACGTCGTATTTCACGCTCTTGAAGTACACGCAAAAGTTTGGCTTGAAGAGGATAGGGCATCTCAGCAATTTCATCCAAAAATAGCGTCCCTCCTTGCGCTAACTCAAATTGTCCTATTTTGGTCTCAATAGCATCAGTAAAAGAGCCTTTTTCAAATCCAAAAAGTTCACTTTCAATGAGATTCTCAGGGATAGCCGCCATATTAATAGCGATAAAAGGCTTATTAAAACGCTGGGACTTTTCATGGATATGACATGCAAATACTTCTTTCCCAACACCACTTTCACCCAGCAACATAATACTAGCGTCAGTACGTGCTGCTTTGTCAATATGACTCAGTAATTTTTCCAGTGCAGGGGAGGTTGCCGTGAGAGAACTTGATTTAAGTGTACATTTTGAGGTGCTTTTTTGAAGCTTTTTTTGAACAGTTGCACTACGCTCTATGGCACCAATGAGTGTTTCGATTTCAAAAGGTTTCAGGAGAAAATCTTTTACCCCTAATTGAATTGATTCAATGGCTTTAGAAAGTGTTGCATTGCCGGTAATGAAAATAATTTCGTATTTTCCTGCAAGAGATTTAGCAAATTCAATCCCATCCATTCCTGGCATATTAATATCGCTGATAATAAGTTCAAAGCTGTCATCAAGTTTTTTGAGGGCATCTTTGGGGTTTTTGAACGAATGCACTTCATAGTTTGGGTAATCACTCATCGCAATTTCAAGTGATTTGCGCATATTAATATCGTCTTCAACGATGGCAATTTTCATTCACACTACCTTTTGATTATATCTTCTCAAAAAACTTAAGTTTTTTCTAGTTTTAGTGTGAAGCAATAATTGTGATTGTAACAAAGTCATCATTAAAATCGACTGCATAACATTGGGTTGGAGATGTTAGTGTTTCTATGGAATTGTGTTTATCGTTTAGTATGTGTTGATTGCTTTTGAGATGAAGCGGTTGTTGTGTGAGAAAATTAAAAAATTCTTCTTCATGATTATTAATCGTAGTTTTGAGGGTGTTGTTGTTGTCTCGCAGCAGAGTTATACTTCTATGTCGGTTGCCTAAGCAGGGGGTCATCGATTTAGAAACCCAAAGATTTTCGTGAACGAGGCGGGAATTGAGGGAGCTCGCTCGATAGCTTATAAGGTAATCATCGGCATAAAGTATGAATGCAGAAATTAGTTGATAAGTTGCGAGTAGGCGATAACAACTTCGAGTTCGACTTCGCACAATCCCTCTTTGAATGTAGTATCAAGAACGTTAGTTCCACGAACCATAGCATCAACAGAAGTGCGTATATTGGAACGTTGTAACATCATATTTTTGACACTGTCATAACCTTCAATATGAACCCCTTGGATACGTTCAGCAATTTGACGGTAACCATCAGCAAGGGCGGCACGTTTTGCCAATGCATATGCTTGTGCAGGAGATGCGGTAACCGTTGGAGCAACACCCTGACCGAAAACGGTAATAACAAGCTGTTGAGTAGAACCTAAAGAGGGCTGGACACAGTTGCCATCAGTCCCACTGTAGACACAACGTGCTTTTGTTTCGGTGGTTTCAGCAAAAAGGCTGGAGTTCAAAGCTGTGATGCTCAATAAAAAAGCCAATGCCAATGAGTATTTCATAGTACTATTCCTTAAGAGACTAAATATTGTTTATTCTAAAGCAAATACTATTCCAATATGAGTGTTCCTTCAGAGCCATCATCGGTTTCATCCTCTTCGTCTTCTTCTTTTTTAGGACAACGCGAGATACTTTTGACATCATCGCCTTTGATGATATAAACACCGCTGGTGTTGCGGGCTGATTTAGAGATGGTTTGCATATCAACACGAATCATCTTACCCTCTTTAGTAAGGGCCATCATATCCATCGTTTCATCTACCATGAGACATCCCACAACAGTAGCACCTGTTTTACTGTTAAGCTTCATGGCAATAACACCGGTTCCAGCTCTGTTGGTGAGGCGGTATTCTTCAGCAGTTGTACGCTTTCCGATCCCTTTTTCGCTCACCATGAGAATCTCTTGCTCGTCGTTTTTGATGATGTTGGCATCCACGACCACGTCGCCCTCAATTTTAAATTTGATACCACGAACTCCGCGGGTGCTTCGTCCCTGGTCACGTGTCTTTTCTATCTCAAATTTGATACATTGGGCAAATTTGGTCACGATAAAGAGATATTTGGTCTCTTCGGTTGCGATATATGCAGTAATAAGCGCATCGTCATCATCCAATACAATTGCACGTACTCCATTGCTTCGGACGTTGGAGAACTCATTGAGAGCAGTACGCTTGACGATACCATTTTGGGTAAAGAAGACTAGTGACTTGTTTTCATCAAAATCGCTCGTTGGAATGATGGAGCGGATTTTCTCATCGGCTTCAAGATTGATCAGGTTAACCACTGCTTTGCCTTTAGCCGTACGTGACCCTTCAGGAATTTTGTATACTTTGAGCCAGTGAAGCTGTCCACGATCAGTAACAAACATCAAGGTATCGTGTGTATTACATGTATAAAATTTTTCAATAAAGTCATCATCATACGTTGTTGCAGCAATCTTACCTTTACCACCACGTTTTTGTTTTTCATAGGCTACAAGAGGAACACGCTTGATATAGCCACGATGCGAGATGGTAACTACCATAGGCTCATTAGGAATCAAATCTTCAATATTGATGTCATCATAGTTGTCTTCGATCTCAGTAACACGGTCAATGTCAAATTGTCCTACAAGCTCTACAAATTCACCTTTGATAATCCCTTTAAGAACATCTTCGCTTCGTAAAATAGACTCTAAGTATGCGACATGTTCTAGAATCTCACGAAGCTCATTTTCAATTTTTTCAATCTCGAGACCTGTTAAACGACCTAGTCTCATTGCAACAATGCTGGTTGCTTGAATTGTCGAAAAGTCATATTGAGAGACAAGGTTGTTTCGCGCATCTTCTTCATTCCCTGAAGCACGGATTGTTTTTATGACTTGATCAATAATATCGATAGCTTTTTTCAAACCTTCCAAGATGTGTGCACGTGCTTTGGCTTTTTCAAGATCAAAAATCGTACGACGAATAATGACAGTCTTGCGGTGATTGATAAAGTGACCTAACATATCTAAGAGAGGGAAAATACGAGGCTCTTGGTTAAACACCGAGAGCATAATAATCCCAAAAGTTGTTTCCATATTGGTTGATTTGTAGAGATTGTTGAGGACGATTTCACTCATAGCATCGCGCTTGAGCTCAATGACTACACGAATACCCTCACGGTCGGATTCATCACGAATTTCACTGATTCCTTCGATAAATTTATCTTTGACGAGTTCAGCAATGGTTTCAATCAGACGTGCTTTGTTGACTTGGTAGGGAAGTTCGTCTAAAACGATAACATCTTTATTAGCTTTTTTCTCGATATGTGTTTTAGCCCGTACTCGTATACGTCCACGACCTGTTTCGTACGCATCTAAAATCCCTTTTTTGCCATAGATTGTTCCTCCAGTAGGAAAATCAGGCGCTTTGATGAACTGCATAATATCTATAAGTGATGCGTTAGGATTGTCCATCATGTGCACAAGTGCATTGAGTACCTCTTTGGGGTTGTGGGGAGGGATATTAGTCGCCATACCTACAGCAATACCACTAGAACCATTTATAAGAAGATTAGGGACTCGAGTCGGCAAAACAACGGGCTCAACGGTAGTACCGTCATAGTTTTCAACCATATTAACAGTATCTTTTTCGAGATCTTTGAGTAATTCGCCGGCATATCGTGTCATACGTGCTTCGGTATAACGCATTGCTGCCGCGTTGTCACCATCAACCGAACCAAAGTTTCCTTGGCCATCGACGAGTGGAGCACGCATTGCAAATGGTTGTGCCATACGTACGAGTGCATCATAGACTGATGTATCACCATGTGGGTGATACTGACCAATAACATCCCCGACGATACGGGCAGATTTTTTGTATTTAGCCCCTGCTGAAAGACTAAGCTTGTCCATAGCATAAAGAATACGACGATGAACTGGTTTGAGACCATCACGAACATCGGGCAATGCACGACCGATAATAACACTCATGGAGTAGTCCAGATAACTACTTTTTAGTGTGTCTTCAATGTTAATATCGTTAATTTCGCTGTTATCTAGCAAATCGTTCATGCAGCCCTCTTCATATTTAGTGTAAAGATTTAGTCGCCGATTATAGCCCAATGCGCCTTAAAAATAATATTTTATTGTACACACCAAAACGAATTTATCCGTTTTGGTGGCAAGGACTACGGTCCTTTGCAATCCCCTGAAGCTACAAAAACAAAAGTTTTTGAAAATAAGCATTGATTAAATTTTAATCAGTTTTTATGCATCACATTTTTTTATCTCCTGTAAAATGGTGACCGAGATTTTATTTTCAAGGAGAAACAAGGTATGAAAAAGTTTGCATTATCATTATCGCTTGCGCCTTTGGCGGCGTTTGCAGATGAAGTTGCTGCAGTTGCAGTTGAAGCTACTCAAGCAGTAGTAGCACCCGTTGCAGCAGCAGCTGCCGAAGTGGCTACAGTAGAACCAGTGCTCAATTCTGGTGACACAGCATGGATGATGATGTCAACCGCTTTGGTGTTATTGATGACACCTGTTGGTTTGGCATTATTTTACGCAGGTATGACAAGAGCTAAAAACGTTCTTAATACTTATGCAATGGTATTTGGTGCATTTGTTGTGGCGTTTGTTGCATGGATTATTGCAGGCTTTTCAATCGCATTTGGAACAGCGGATGGTTCCATGAACCAAGTTGTTGGTGGATTTAGTCACATTATGCTCAGCGGTATTAGCTGGACAGAGTTTGCAAGTGTTGATTTGGGGCAATTGTATCCTAAGTTTGTATTCGTAGCGTTCCAAGGTACGTTTGCAGCGATTACTGTTGCTATTGTTGCTGGGTCTGTTATTGAGCGTATGAAGTTCTCTACATGGATGGTGTTTGCAGGTATTTGGACCATTGTTGTTTACGCTCCAATTGCTCACATGGTATGGGGTGGTGGATACCTCTTTAACGAAGGCGCTCTTGATTTCGCTGGTGGTACGGTAGTTCATATGAATGGTGGTTTAGCTGGTCTAGTGTTAGCTGTATTACTTGGTAAGCGTGCTGGATATCCAAAAATCGCTATGAAACCGATTAGTGTCATATTAACAGCTGTGGGTGCAGGTATGTTGTGGTTTGGTTGGTACGGATTTAACGCCGGTTCTGCATTTGGAGCAAATGCTATCGCTGGTGTTGCGTTCTTGAGTACTACTATTGCTGCTTCAGTTGCTACATTAACATGGATTGTCCTAGAGAGCATTGTGTTCAAAAAAGCAACATTGCTAGGTGCTGCTACTGGTGCAGTTGCAGGCTTAGTGGCTATCACACCAGCAGCTGGTTTTGTTCTTGTTCCTGGTGCTCTTATCATCGGTGTATCGGGTGCAGCAGTAGCATTTTTCGGTGTAATGGTTCTTAAGAAAAAATTGGGTTACGACGATTCTTTGGATGCTTTTGGAGTACATTTTCTCGCAGGTCTTTGGGGTGCGATTGCAACGGGTATCTTTGCAGTAACTGACAAAGCTCTATTATGGTCAGGACCTCTTAAGGATGCTGATGACCGTATGGGGCAAATCGTTGTACAGCTTGAATCAGTCGCTATCGTAGGTCTTTTTACCTTGGTTGGAACAATTGTAGTGTATTATATCGCTATGGCTCTTACGGGTGGTGCACGTGTTGATGATGAACAAGAAAGTATGGGTCTTGATGAATCAGTTCATGGTGAGCGTGGATTTAATTTGTGATTTTAAATGCCAAAGGGATGTATTCCTTTGGCTACACTAGGCGCTAAAGCTGGTCTCTGTTGAGGCGGATTTTTCTAAACTTATAAGAAGGAAAGACAAATGAAAAAAATTGAAGCGGTTATTAAACCATTTAAACTAGAAGACGTCAAAGACGCTCTTGCGGAAATCGGAATTACTGGTATGACAGTAAGTGAAGTCAAAGGATATGGTCGCCAAAAAGGTCACAGTGAACTGTATCGAGGTGCAGAATATGTTGTTGATTTTCTTCCGAAGATCAAAATGGAAATGGTTGTAGAAGCCAGCATGGTTGATCAAGTGGTCAATACTATCGTTGAAGCTGCACGTACAGGCAAAATCGGTGATGGAAAAATTTTCGTCAGTGATATCAATCAAATCGTCCGTATCCGTACTGGCGAAACTGATAGCGAAGCAATTTAGTTTGATAGGCAAAGGGAACAAGGCACCCTTTTGCTACTCTAAGAGCTTGGTTAGCTCTCGTTAAAGCAGATTTTTCTCTAATTTTTATAATTGATTAAAAATTAATCAATCATTCTTATCAAATCACTTCGATTGACTATATAATGCACACCTTTATTTTAACCTAAAGGTGCATTATGGATACTGCGTACGTTATTGATACCCTTTTTACTCTTTTTTCTATTACTCTTATTGTCCTTATGGTTCCGGGATTTGCGATGCTCGAAGCAGGGCTTGTTCGCACCAAAAATGTCTCCAGTGTTTTGACAGTTAATGTAATGATTTATGCCGTTGCATCAATGGCATTTATCCTTATCGGATTTCATTTAGCATTTGGAGATTTTCACAGTACTACCATGAGTCAATGGGCATTTTTTATGTTTCAAATGGCGTTTGTGGGTAAAGCCATCAACATCATGAGTGGTGGTGTGGGTGAGCGAGCTAAACTTTTCCCTCTCACATTGTTTACTATTATTATGGGAGCAGTGATTTACCCAACGGCGGTAAATGTCAGCTGGGGATCTGATTGGATTAAAGAGACTGTTTTTGATTTAAACATGGTGGATTTAGCAGGTTCGACGGTGATACATTCAACAGGTGGTTGGGCACTGCTAGCAGCTATTTTAGTCATAGGTTCACGAAAAGGGCGTTACGTAGGTAATCAAATACGTGTAATTCCTGCTTCTAATATTCCTCTAGTGGTATTGGGTGCAATGTTGCTGTGGATTGGCTGGTTTGGCTTTAATGGTGGTAGTGTTGGAGGAATTTCGACCAAAGAACTAGCTGATAGTGTTGCTTTAACGGTTTTTAATACCAACGCTGCAGGTCTCTCAGGTGCTATTGCCTCAGGATTGATTATCTATGCTCGATACAAACTTTTTGATATTACTATGATTCTCAATGGTGCATTAGGTGGTTTAGTTGCAGTAACGGCAGGAGCACATCTTTTTAGCCTCTATGATGCTTTAGCTGTTGGGTTCATTGGAGGTGCTTTGGTAGTATTTGCAGTACCACTTTTTGACAAAGTACGTATTGATGATCCCGTTGGTGCACTCTCGGTGCATTTGGTTAATGGTATTTTTGGAACTCTTGCAGTAGGTATTTTTGCTCAGGATGCAACCAAAAATATTACCTTCCTCAACCAGCTCAAAGGAGTGCTTGAAATTGGTGTTTTTGTTTTTGTGGTTTCGTTTTCGATTATTTATCTTATCAATAAAATTTTTCCATTTCGTGCTACGGATGAAGAGCAAGTGCAGGGTCTTGATGTCAGTGAATGCGGTCTTGAAGCCTATCCTGAGTTTAAGCGGGCGATATAGAGACCTCTTAACAGTTTTGTAACA
>CAMBHX010000041.1 GCA_945867285.1 Sulfuricurvum sp. IAE1 | reverse complement strand
GTACAGTACAATGATTTATTAACAACATGGCCTGCTTTTTCACCGAAAATCGCACGTAACAAACGCTCTTCAGGAGTAGGTTTTACCTCACCTTTAGGAGAGACTTTACCAACTAAAATCATTCCACCTTTAACATAGGTACCAATTTTTACAATACCGCTCTCATCAAGATGGGAGAGTTCATCATCGCGCACATTAGGAATATCTTTTGTAATCTCTTCAACACCGTGTTTAAGCTCACGCGCTTCCGCATCTTTTTCATAAACGTGTACAGAAGTAAAGGCATCTTCACGAATCATACGCTCAGACATAACGATAGCATCCTCAAAGTTATAACCATTCCATGGCATAAACGCTACAAGAGCATTAATACCAAGCGCCAATTCACCTTGATCCATATTAGGACCATCAGCAATGATTTGGTTCTTAGCTACCACTTGACCTTGCTTAACAATTGGTTTTTGCATAAACGTCGTATTTTGATTGGTACGAAGATTTTTTTGTAATGGATAATAATCAATAAATGTTCCATCTTCATCTTCACCCATCACGTAAATGTGTTTAGAGTCTACTTTCTCAATCACACCTCCACGTTGTGCTTTAGCACATTCCCATGAATCACGGGCTACGAGTTTTTCAACTCCTGTTCCGACCATAGGAGCCTGTGGACGCAACAATGGAACCGCTTGACGTTGCATGTTTGAACCCATCAACGCACGGTTAGCATCATCATGCTCCAAGAAAGGGATCAAACTTGCCGCAACACCAACAACCATATGAGGTGTTAAATCACGTAAATCACAATCCTTTGGAGACTTAAGCATGATTTCGCCATCTTTACGAATTTCAACCAAATCGTCTGCGAACACACCATTCTCATCTACACGGCTTGATGCCGCAGCGATAGTTTTTCCCTCTTCTTGCGTTGCAGTCAAATAAACCACTTCACTGGTTACTACACCATCTACAACTATATTATAAGGAGCCTCAATAAATCCATGCTCATTTACTTTTGAGTAAGTCGCAAGAGTATTGATAAGACCAATATTTTGACCCTCTGGAGTCTCAATTGGACAAATACGACCGTAGTGAGTTGGGTGAACGTCACGTACTTCAAATCCGGCACGCTCTTTAACCAAACCGCCCTCACCCAATGCAGAAAGACGACGCTTGTGTGTTACTTCTGAAAGAGGATTCGTTTGGTCCATAAATTGAGACAATTGTCCACCGCTAAAGAACTCCATGATTGTAGAAGTAATCATTTTTGAGTTAACTAAGTCATGTGGCATAAGCTCAGTCGTAGGTCCACTCATGGTTGAAAGCTTGTCTTTAATCGCTTTTTGCATCTTAACAAGACCGTTGTGTAACTCGTTACCGAGCAATTCACCGATAGAACGAATACGACGGTTACCCAAGTGGTCACGGTCGTCGATGTGACCTTGACCATTTTTTACTTTGATAACGTATTTAACCGTATTGATAATATCTTCATTGGTTAAAACTGTCACATATTCAGGAATATTAAGTCCAAGCTTATGATTCATTTTCATACGACCAACACGAGTTAAGTCATAACGCTCTGGATCAAAGAAAAGCTGATTAACAAAGACTTTTGCTGCATCTTTCGTAACAGGTTCACCAGGACGCATTACTTTATAAATACGAATAGCTGCAAGATCATTCTCATCTTCAATATTTTCAGTTTGCTTGAGTAGTTTTAATGAATCAACATCTGCAATAAATGCATTAATCACCGAACTATCGTGGCCTTCTGCCAAATCGTTAGCAATCACAAACTCTTTGACGCCTGCTTCAGCCATCTTTTTGAGTTTTGTCTCATCCAATTGTGTCATGGTATCAAACATTACTTCACCCGTTGACGCATCAATAATAGGCTCTGCTAAATGACGCTCCATCAATGTTTCGATTGGGTATTGAATTGCATTAACACCTTCAGCTAATAGCGTTGTTGCTTTTTTAGCAGAAAGACGCTTACCGGCAGCTACTAGTAACTTACCGTTAGCATCAATTAGATCGTAACCCAAACGTCCAGCAAAATGATCCGGTTCAAAATCCATCAAATACGTATTGTTGTCCAAACGGATTTTTTGCAATGGATAAAACATTTTCAGAATATCTTGCTTGCTATATCCAAGAGCACGGAACATAATCGTTACTGGAACCTTACGACGCTTGTTAATACGCATATACAAAATATCTTTTGGGTCATACTCAAAATAAAGCCATGAACCACGATCGGGGATAATTTGTCCCGTAAAGATCATTTTTGAACCTGCTGTACTTGACTCTTCTTCCTTGAAGATAACACCAGGACTTCTATGAAGTTGATTCACAACAACACGCTCAACGCCATTAATAACGAATGATGTACGGTCTGTCATCAAAGGAATATCACGGATAAAAATAGTTTGTTCTTTAATATCTTTAACACCTAATTTTTCTTTGGTATTTTCATCACGATCCCAAATCATTAAACGTGTTTTCATTCGTAGTGAAACAGAATAGGTCAAGCCACGCTCCATACATTCACGAACAGTGTATTTAGGACGACCAACTTCTGAACCCAAGTACTCCAAAGAGAGCCGGTTTTGAGTATCATGGATAGGGAAAACAGATTGGAATACGCGCTCTAGTCCACTTTTTGAACGATCTTTTTGATCTATCATCAAAAATGAATCGTATGAAGTTTGTTGAAGTTGTAAAAGATTTGGAACTTCAATTTGCTGTGGGGTTTTCGCAAAATCAATGCGCAAGCGGTTTCCAGAGTGAAGAGTATTTAACATTAGGCTACCTCAATCGAAATTTAATAATCCCAAAGATGGGAAATAAGTGTGAAAGTCTAAAAGTCAAATCAGTTTGACTCTATAACGACGGATGGGCACTCTTGCGAAATGAAAAAATCAATTCGCAAAAGCGCCCTGGGTTGTGAGAGCCAAGGCTCTCGTGTTATCAAATGATTATTTGATTTCGACTGCTGCACCAGCTTCTTCAAGCTCTTTTTTGGCAGCTTCAGCATCAGTTTTAGAGATACCTTCTTTAAGAGTTGTAGGAGCGTTATCAACAGCATCCTTAGCTTCTTTAAGACCCAAACCTGTCATTGCACGTACTACTTTAATAACGTTGATTTTCTTCTCACCACCGTCTTTAAGAATAACATCAAACTCAGTTTTTTCTTCTACTTCAACAGCAGCAACTGCTCCACCTGCAACTGCAACTGGTTGTGCAGATACACCAAATTTTTCTTCGAACTCTTTAACAAGTTCAGAAAGCTCTAATACAGAAAGGTTTGAGATAAACTCAAGAACGTCTTGTTTTGTAACAGCCATAATATTCTCCTCAGAATTTTTTTATTTTTTTATACGCTATTCAGGATATCTCCAGATAACTTAAGCAGCCAAGCTAAACTTAGGCTGCTGTTTCTTCTTTTTGACGCTTAAGAGCATCAAGACCGATTGTAAAGTTACGAACAGGTCCCATCCAAACAGATGCGAGCATGCCCAACAATTCTTCACGACCTGGAAGTGTTGCAAATGCACGTACTTTTTTCTCATCAGCAGCTTCGCCATCGATGTACGCTGTGCGGATAACAAACTTATCATTACCTTTTGTAAAGTCAACTGCTGTTTTTGATGCAGCAATAGCGTCTTCACCCCAGATAAAGATGTTGGTATCAACGATATCAACGCCAGTCATATCTGCATTTTTCAATGCGATAGTTGCCAATGTGTTTTTAACAACTTGGACTTTTGTATCTCTTGAACGTGCATCTTTACGAAGAACTTCCAATTGTGACACAGTCAAACCACGGTAATCACACATTACAACTGCTTTTGCGCTTTTGAACTCTTCGCTCAATGCACTAACGATATTAGCTTTTTGTGTTTTAGTCATATTTTCTCCTTTCCAGACAGTAACTTCAAGCAGAGTTGAAAATTCAAATTAAGGTATAGTAACCCTCTTGCTCTCTTAAGTCCATAAGATAAAGTTAAGGAATACCTTAACTACGTACATCCAACAACTCTTGGATGTCAAATTTAATAGCTGGACTCATTGTTAATGACAATGCAGCATTTTTAATATAACGACCTTTTGCAGTCGAAGGTTTTGCACGGTTGATAGCGCCAACAAATGCTTTAATGTTTTCTTCAATCTTATCACTGTCAAAACTAACTTTTCCAAGACCTGCATGGATGTTACCTTTTTTATCAACACGGAAATTTACTTGTCCACCCTTAACATTACTTACTGCTTTTGCGATATCCGCCGTAACAGTGCCTGTTTTAGGATTTGGCATCATCCCTTTTGGTCCAAGAATACGTCCTACTTGGCCAACAAGCCCCATACAATCTGGTGCTGCAACTACGATATCAAACGGCATATTACCTGCTTTAATCATCTCTACCAAGTCGTCAGTTCCGACGATATCTGCACCAGCTGCTTTTGCTTCATCCGCTTTAGCGCCTTTTGCAAAAACTGCAACACGTACAACTTTACCTGTGCCGTGTGGAAGAACAACAGCACCACGGATCATTTGATCCGCATGACGAGGATCAACGTTAAGATTCAAAGCGATCTCTACTGTTTCATCAAATTTTGCTGATTTTAGTTCTTTAATAAATGTTGACGCTTCAGCTACTGAATAGCTCTTTGTCATATCAACTTTTTGTGTTAGTTCATTGTAGCGTTTTCCAGCCATGATAATTCTCCAATATATAGAATCTGCCGCACTATTTTAATCTCTTTGCGGTCGAAGAGGTAGATCTTTAGTCGACTATTTCGACACCCATTGAACGACATGAACCAGCGATAGTCGCTGATGCAGCCTCAATACAATCAGTGTTCATGTCTTGCATTTTTTGCTTAACAATTTCCATCAATTGATCTTTAGTGATTTTACCCACTTTATTTTTCATCGGATTATCAGTCCCTTTTTTAAGACCAGCAGCCTTCATAATAAGTGCTGATGCTGGGGGCTGTTTAGTGATGAATGAAAACGTTTTATCTGCGTATACAGTAATAACAACAGGGAGTTTAAAACCTGCTTTATCCTTTGTACGCTCGTTAAACGCTTTACAAAATTCCATGATGTTAACACCACGTTGACCAAGTGCAGGTCCAACTGGAGGAGCAGGGTTTGCTGCGCCAGCTTGAACTTGCAGTTTGATATAACCTGTAATTTTCTTTGCCATTTGTGCTTCCTTTTTTGAGATTAAATTATTTTTTCGACTTGTGTATACGCAATATCAACTGGAGTCGCTCGACCGAAAATTGAAACATTAAGCTTCAACGTTCCATGCTCGAGATCATACTCATCAACGGTGCCTGTAAAGTTCGCAAATGGACCATCCACAATACGAACCATTTCACCATTATCAAAATAAACTTTTGGTTTTGGAGCAGAGCGGTTTTCGACACGATCTAAGATAACCTTAATATCGCTTTCACTTAATGGAGTTGGCTTATTCCCCTCACCAATAAAACCAGCAACCCGTGGAAGTGATTGAATGCGGTGTTGAAGATCGATACTTAAATCCATAAGAGCAAAAACATATCCTGAGTATAATGAACGCTCAGTAATCTTCTTTTTACCATTTTTAACTTCGATAACATCCTCTGTAGGAACAATTACCTCTGTAATAACTTCTTCAAGACGATTTTCAATAATAATATTTTCAATCGCAGCTTTTACGCTTCGTTCACTACCAGCGTAGGTTTGAATTGAGTACCAAAGATGTGCCATATTTTTTTCCTTAATTCAAAATTGCTGATACGGTAGATGAAAGTAAGAAATCAGCCAACGCCAAAAATAACACTACAAATGTCACTACCACCATCACTGCAATAAAAGCTTGCTTTACTTGCGGTTTTGTTGGAAATATAACTTTTGAGAGTTCTACTTTTGCTTGATGAAAAGAATCACTTAAACTATTTTTCATTACTGTATCCTTAGGACATTTCGAACCACTAATGCCCAAAAGCATCATTAGTTAAAAATGGATGGCAGGCCAGGGGGGATTCGAACCCGCAACCATCGGATTTGGAATCCGGCGCTCTACCATTGGAGCTACTGACCTAATTATAAAATCCCCGCTAAGGGAAAAAGACTTAAAGCTTTGCTTCTTTGTGAACTGTATGCTCACGACAAAATTTACAAAACTTTTTCATTGAGAATTTCTCAGTATGAACTTTTTTATTTTTAGTGGTGTGATAGTTACGACGAGTACACTTTTCACACGCTAAATGGATATTTTCACGCATATTAACCCTTAATTTATCCAACCAAAAGGTTGGCGAGAATTATGCTAGGATTTTAGAAACAACCCCAGCACCTACAGTACGTCCACCCTCACGGATAGCGAAACGAGTTCCCTCTTCCATAGCAATTGGGTGAATCAATTCAGCGATAATTTTTACGTTATCACCAGGCATAACCATCTCTGTACCTTCTTGCAAGGTGATAGCACCTGTACAGTCTGTTGTACGAACATAGAATTGTGGGCGGTAATTAGTAAAGAATGGAGTATGACGTCCACCCTCCTCTTTGCTTAATACATAAATCTCAGCCTCAAATTTTGTGTGAGGAGTAATTGATTTAGGCTTACAAAGAACTTGTCCACGCTCAACATCTTCTTTTTTAGTTCCACGTAGCAAGATTCCACAGTTATCACCTGCTTCACCCATTTCCATTTCTTTACGGAACATTTCAACACCTGTTACAGTTGTTGTTTGCGTATCACGGATACCAACGATTTCGATAACTTCACCGATTTTAATAGTACCACGTTCAATACGACCAGTTACAACCGTACCACGTCCTGAGATTGAGAAAACGTCTTCAACTGGCATCAAGAAATCTTTTTCAGTTTCACGAGTTGGTTGTGGGATGTAACGATCTACTTCGTCCATCAATTTAATGATTTTAGCAGCCCAATCGCCGATAACACCTTTTTTTGCTTCTTCAAGAGCTTGGTATGCAGAACCAGCAACGATAGGAGTATCATCACCTGGGAAATCATACATATCCAAAAGCTCACGAATTTCCATCTCTACTAGCTCAAGAAGCTCTTCATCATCAACAAGATCTTCTTTGTTCATGAAAACAACGATGTATGGAACACCTACTTGACGAGAAAGAAGAATGTGCTCACGAGTTTGTGGCATTGGACCATCTGCTGCAGAAACAACAAGAATTGCTCCATCCATTTGAGCAGCACCGGTAATCATGTTTTTAACATAGTCGGCGTGACCAGGACAGTCAACGTGAGCATAGTGACGATTTTCAGTCTCATATTCAACGTGTGATGTTGCGATCGTGATACCACGTTCGCGCTCTTCAGGAGCATTATCGATTTGATCATAGTCCATGAATTTCGCACCAGTTTTAGTAGCAAGAACTGCAGTAATTGCTGCCGTCAACGTAGTTTTACCATGGTCAACGTGACCGATTGTACCGATGTTGCAGTGTGGTTTTGTACGTGCAAACTTTTCTTTTGCCATTGTGTCCTCCGACTTAATATTGTAAATGAAAATGGAATTATACCAAAAAATAGCTGAAAATAGCTTTTAAGCTTTCAAAAGATTACAAACTTATGTACAGTGGAGCTCGCGAGCGGATTTGAACCGCCGACCTCTTCCTTACCAAGGAAGTGCTCTACCCCTGAGCCACGCGAGCACAATGATACAGTATAATAAATATGTATTTGAAAACTTAAAAACTATTTTACATTTTAAGGTAATTGATGAAGTAGTAATCATAAGAATTGTATACTTCAGCTCCCAGTGGAGCGGGAAACGAGACTCGAACTCGCGACATTCAGCTTGGAAGGCTGACGCTCTAGCCAACTGAGCTATTCCCGCATACATGGTGGTGAGAGAAGGATTCGAACCTTCGAAGATAAAAATCAGCAGATTTACAGTCTGCCCTCGTTGGCCACTTGAGTATCTCACCACGGCCTAATCTGGTCTAACACTGATATTGGTCACGCATTCCGATTTCGTTCAATGGTGCCGGCACGAGGACTTGAACCCCGGGCCTGCTGATTACAAATCAGCTGCTCTAGCCAACTGAGCTATGCCGGCATTTGTCGAAATGGAGCTGAAATTATAATTACTTTTTACTAAAATGTCAAGAGGTAATCGAATAAATTTCAAAGAATAGAAAAAATAAGTTCTTTTTTTCGTGAAGTGTGAATCTTATCTATCATCTCAAGCCCAGAAAACACGTGCTTTTCAAGCATTTCAGTACTCTTAATCTGATGAATTGCACATTCACGTAATACTAATCCTCGATATGCTTTTGCCCAATGACTCACAACTTTTCCCTCTTTTAAAAACTTTAATGTTGTAGATGTATCTTTGGGTATATAAAATTTATCGTAAAAACCTGCTCTTAAATCCAATACTTCATTCTCTCCAATCATCTCATCCAAAAGACCACTGAAGTGTTTTTTATAAAACACTTCAGGAGCAATATGGCCTACAGAAGACCCTTGCTTGAACTTGTAATCAGGAATAGTGTCCGATGCTCGTATAGGACCAAAAAGATTAGAGAAAATAATGACTTTCTTAGCAAGATACTCTTGTGCATCCTCTGGAAGGGCCAAATAATTCAAATACTCATAAGCTACCCCGCTGTAACGCTCAATAGCTTGTAAACAAGATGCTGTATCTAAAGGCTTCAAAAAGCGTTGATACTTATCAGAATCTTTAATACCAAAAAGCTCTTGAAGTTGTACAGGGTTTTGTGTATCTATGAGCATACGATAGCTGTTAAGCATCTCATCACGGCTCTTTTCTAAACCAAACAATAATGATGATGGTAGAAATTCACAATTACCCCCTTCACGCTTATCCTCACTAGGAGCGAATAAAATAAACATCAGTAATACGCTGCAATAATGGCATATGCAAGGAAAAACATCATGTGTGACGCGCCCTCAAAATAGTTTGTCTCACCTTCTTCAGTGGTTTTCCATACTAATAAAATAGTGAGCAATAGTGCGCCAATTTGAAGTGGATTAAAATCAAGCGTGAGATTAATACCGCTAAAATATGCCAACATCATCAAAATAGGAACTGTCAAAATAATCGAAACTGTTGATGCACCCATAGCAATATTGACGACTCGCTGAATTTGATCGTTTCGCGCTGCACGTACTGCTGTAAAAATCTCCGGGCTTACACTAATAATTGCAATAACAAGCCCTGCAATACCTGCTGAAATTCCGTATTCTTTTGCGATTTTAACTCCATCACCAGCAAAAACCTCAGCACCAAAAGCGATAATACCGATAAGAAGAAATATAACTATAAAATTAATAGCTGTCGAAAGATGCTCAAAAATATAATCACTATTCTCATTTTCATCAACCTCCCCCTCTTCTTCAGCAAGCTTACGCTTAAGACGAAAGAAACGGCTTCGAGCGGTGGCTTTAAAAAAATGGGTGTGGGTTCGGGTCTGAAAAATAAAAATGATAATATAAAAAAGAAGCAACACGCCTGCAATTAAGTGACTCACTTGCGTCAATGCTTCGCTACCGTGATTGGTATGACTCAACAATCCAGGGACTAAAAGCGCCGATGAAGAAACAAATAAGACGGTACTGTAAGCACTAGAGGTCTCTTTATTGTGCTGTTGCTGTGCAAATGCTAATCCTCCGACAAAAACTGAAAGGCCAAGTAATACATTCAAGTCCACAATCACTGCTGAGATAATACCGCCCTTGACTGTTTCCAATACATCAGGAGAGTGACGGACCTCAAGCAAAATCACATACAATAATATAATCTCAACTACAACAGCGCTAAAAGTGAGAACAAAGCTCCCGTATGGCTCATGAAGACGCTCAGACAGAATATCCGCCACTTCCGCTACTGTTAACGACAGTGCTGCAATCCCTACTGCTGCTGATACTGTAGCAAACATCCCCTCACCTTGGTGATGAAAGAAAAATGCCAAACCAATGGAACATATTCCGATAAAAATATCCCAATAATCTTCGATAAAATAGCGAATTCGCCTATCCAAGTGTTAATCCTTTTGATGGTGTTTTAAAATCATTATACGGATACAAATTTAGATCCACCCTTTTCGTTTAAAAATATACAGCGGTAAAATAGAAGAACAAATCATCAGGAAAATCGAGACAAGATAGCCAAATTTCCATTGTAACTCTGGCATTATCTCAAAGTTCATCCCATAAATACTTGCAATCAAGGTAGGTGGAAGAAAAATAACATTCATAATTGTAAACATCTTAATTACTTTATTTTGCTCAATACTCAACATCCCAACGAAAATATTTTGAAGATACTCAAGCCGTTCAAAATTAAAATCAGTATAGTCAGTTAACGACTTGATGTCCTTCAGCATTACCGTTACATCATGCTTAAGAGCGCTTTTGTATTTTGTGGATTTCAAAAAAGAACTTAAAATACGTTGCTTATCATTGAGATTTTCTCGCAACTGCATATTGAGGTCTTCGAGTGACGAAATACGCTCCAATATCTCTTCATCTTCATTGGTATAATCTGTAAAGACGTGTTTACGAAGGCGTGTAATATCTCGAGAAAGTTTTTCAATAATATCTGCATCCGCATCAATACGTATATCCAAAATCTGACAAAAAATATCATACCCATTTTCAAACTGTTTGGGAGTGGCAAAAAATTTGCGATTAAATTCATCAAAGGTATACAATGATGTATAGCGTATCGAGATCAATAGATTCTTATTTAAAATAAATGAAACCGTTTCATTGTGGGGATTTTCAGCAGTATTAACAAGAAAGAAGCTATTGATCTCGATACGGTCACTCTCTTCCCAATAGCGAGAACTTATTTCAATCTCTTCAGTCTCTTGCTTGGTAGGAAATTTGATATCAAAGGTATTTTCAATAAAAACAATCTCATCGTAGGTAGGAACCAACATATCCACCCAAATGACTTTTTCAATATTATCACCATCCAAATCCGACATGGTATCAATTAACGCAATAGCATTTTCATTTCGGACGTAGCATTTGATCATAAGGTTCCTTTGTTAAATCGTTCTTTATAGCTGCATTTTTGGCATAATTCTTCAACCGCTATACCTTTTTTGAATCCATTTAGGAGTTCAATGGAGCGTTTACTAGAAAGTATTTTATCCAATTTTGTCTCACTTATGTTACCAAGCGAAATTTCTCCATCACCATCCAAACAGCACGGCACCACACGACCATCCGCTAAAATCGCAATTTGCTTGGACAATCCGTGGCAATATCCATTTCCAACAATAGGATTATTCAGACTTGGCCATTGAAAGTAGCGGTCAAAATGAAGTAATATTTTGGACGCCAGACGTATACTTTGACGCTCACCACTTATGCTCTCACCAATAGACTCTACATTAAAATGGCTCTCAAGAAGACTAAAAAGCCGATCATTAAAAGCTGACTCACTATGTACCTCATCAAGATTCCAAAGCCTTAAATTAATAAAAAAATCGCTTTGCTGTCCAAGCTTCTCATCACAAAATGCTAAAATAGGTGCCATATAGGTTTCAAAATCCTTTGAAACACTGTTTTTATTGAAACTATTGAGCGAAATATTTACTTGACGAATGGTGGGATGAAATAAAAAGCGTCGCTTGGTCTCATCTAAATAAAATCCGCTAGTGGTAATCATCACCTTAAAATCTCTCAAGGCAGCACAATCCAGATAATCCGTTAGATTGGATAATACCATCGGATCTCCCATAACGTGTAGCGCTATTTCATCCGTATGAATTCTAAGCTGATTCAAAATAGTGTCAAATAGTTCTAGACTCATCGTCTGCGTTGGTTGCTCTTTAGGAGGGCAAAAACTACACGCCAACCCACACACATTAGTGATTTCAATATAAGCTCGATGAAAATTCATAAACACCATTGTATCTCTATTGTGATAAAATTCGAACATGGAACAATTTGGATTTATCATTGTATTATTGTTGATTGGGCTAATCCTCCAAAAGACACCAGCTCCCGTAGACTTTGCAAAGAGTCTTAATTTTTTTGTTGTTTATGTTTCATTACCTGCAACTATTTTAGTCCAGATCCCAAAAGTCCATTTTGACGTATCCGCATTTTGGCTCATACTTATTCCATGGATTTTACTTCCTGTTTCGATTTTTTTAGTGCTATGGATGACTAAAAATAGCCCCAAAGAGCAAAGAGCAGCGATGCTTTTGGTAGTGCCGCTAGGAAATACCTCTTTTTTAGGGATACCCGTTATTGAGGCGCTATTGGGCACCGATGCTATACCTTATCTGCTGGTGTATGATCAATTTGGGACATTCCTCATTCTCTCATTTTATGCCACATCGGTAGTGGCGACATATGAGGCAGGTAAGGTCCATAAACGGCAAATTTTTAAAAAGCTGCTATTCTTTCCCCCTTTTGGATTTTTACTTTTGGGTCTTATGGTAGGAGAAATGCCTATAACTGTCTTGCCATATGTTGAAATTCTCTCTGCCACTTTGGTCCCTCTAGCGTTGATTTCAGTGGGCTATTCTTTGTATTTTGGTAAAGGGCTTGAGTATGGATTGCTTTCCAAGGGATTAATGATCAAACTGTTTATTATGCCGCTCATAGCTTTAGAGGT
>CAMBHX010000040.1 GCA_945867285.1 Sulfuricurvum sp. IAE1 | reverse complement strand
CTCAAAGGTATTATTGTCCTTTTAGTCGTTAAATACGTTTTCGGCGCAGACGAGAGTGTTTTATGGGGAGTTGCTGCTTTGGCGGTAATAGGACACTGCTTTAGCCCTTATTTATGGTTTGAGGGAGGCAAAGGAGTTGCTACCGGCATGGGCGTTATGGCAGTAATGCTGCCAATTCCAACAGTAATTGCTTTGGTCGTATGGGCAATTGCAGCCAAAACTATTCGTATTTCATCACTTTCTTCTATGACTGGATTGGCGGCACTCGTTATTTCCTCTTTTGTCCTCTATCCCACCATGTTTCATGCACCAGTTGTTTTTATCGCCTTTATCCTCTTTTATAAACATATCCCAAATTTTGTCCGTCTGTTCAAAGGTGAAGAGAAGCGTGTAGCATGACAATATTAATCGAGAATTTGACTTTTGAGACAATTATTGGAATTCTCGATTTTGAACGGACTAGCTTACAAAAAGTCTCTATTGACTGTATCATCAATTATCATTATAACGCTACTGAATTTATCAATTATGCGGATGTATCTAATCTAATCGAAATGACGATGCACACTCAAAAGTTTGAACTTGTCGAAACAGCGCTAGAGACTTTGAGTGTTGTTCTTAAAAAATCTTTTCCTCTTATTGATGAACTCACCCTTACCTTACGTAAACCAAACATTCTCCAAAACTGCACCGTTGGAGTTCAAAATAATTATTGTTTTTAACTAATATTTCTCTCAAAGCTTTAATTTTTTTTAAAAATAGTTTAAAAATTTCTAAAAGTATGATATAATTTCGGAAAAATTTCCAGCTTAGAGGAACCTTGATGCGCATTTTAATTATCGAAGACGAAGTAACTCTCAATAAAACCCTAGCAGAAGGGCTCAAAGAGTTTGGCTACCAAAGTGATGTCGTTGAGACTCTCAAAGACGGCGAGTATTATCTCGATATCCGTAATTATGATCTGATTTTAATGGACTGGATGCTACCAGATGGCAATAGTATTGATATTATCGGAGATATTAAACGCAACACACCTAAAACAGCTGTTGTTATCCTCTCGGCTCGTGATGATAATGCAAGCGAAATCGAAGCACTTAATGCTGGTGCTGATGACTATATCCGTAAACCATTCGATTTTGATGTTTTGATTGCTCGTATTGCAGCACGTTTACGTTTTGGTGGTAGTAATATCATTGAAATCGATGATTTGATCATCAATCCAGAAGAAGAAAAAATCATCTACAAAGAAAAAGAGATCGAACTCAAAGGAAAGCCTTTTGAAGTTCTTACTCATTTGGCACGTCATCGTGATCAAATCGTCTCTAAAGAGCAACTATTGGATGCTATTTGGGAAGAACCAGAGCTTGTTACCCCTAACGTTATTGAGGTTGCGATTAACCAAATTCGTCAAAAAATGGATAAACCATTGGGTATTACCACTATCGAAACAGTTCGTCGTCGTGGTTACCGCTTTTGTTTCCCAAAAGAGATTAGTAACTAACACCATGTTACACACTAAAACGAATTCATCCGTTTTAGAGACAGGGACAAATATACCTTGCATCCCCCTAAAGCTGCCAGCATAAATGCTGAAGAATAACTAAAATATGCTTTCTAAATATAGCATTAGACGTCGATTTATCTTTCAGCTCATTGTAGCTTCGGCTGCTTTGGTGCTCCTATTTTCTTCTTTTTTATACTTTTTTATCCAACAATCCATCATTGAAACCAAACAAACGGAACTCATACATACTGCCCAAAATATATGTGCCTCCAAGTCGCTTATAGCAGCCCAACAAAACAATCCTGAATTACTATCTAATCTTGATATTGAGCTAATTCAGGTCAAAAAACAAATTACGGCACTCGAATTTTATGAACTACGCAAGTCCGATGGAACTACCCAACTAACACTTATTTACCCTTTTGATTTTGAAAACTCTGTCTATCTCAAAATGTCAAGAGACATTACACCGACAAAGCTTTTACTACAAAAAATACTTCGCTCTATTTTTATTATCAATGCTTTTGGATTTATTGTTATTATCCTCTATGCCATTGCTTTATCTAAGATGCTCATTGCTCCTATTAATGCACTCACAAAACGTCTTGCAAACATGAATGAACATCTTATGCGCCCCATTGCAGTGGCCAATTTACCCGAAGAGTTTGTCCCCTTAGGTGAAACGATTAATCATCTCATGAACCGTATTCAAAATTTTGTCAAATACCAAAAAGAGTTATTTATCGGAACGGCACATGAACTCAAAACACCTCTTGCGGTCATAAAGCTCAAAAATCAAGTAACGCTCATCAAAACACGTTCACCTCAAGAGTACATTGAAGCCATTAAAATCACGAATCAAAGTATCGATGAGATGAATAAAATTGTCTCTAACATTCTCAATGTAGGACGACAAGAGGGAGCTCAGCTAGAGATGCCCGTTGAAGCTGATATTGTCAATATTTTGCGTAAATGGTGTGAAGATTTTAAACTTCTAGCACACAGTGAAAGTAAAAGTTTAGAATGCAATTTTGAGCCTGACTCTTTTAATGCTCTTATTCAAGTGACACTGCTAGATCAAATTTTGCAAAACTTTTTACAAAATGCTCTCAAGTTTACCCCTAAAGAAAAGAAAATACTTTTTGTAAGCTATCTCCATGGTGATGATATCGTCATTGAAGTAGTTGACGAAGGGTGCGGGGTGGACGAGAGTGTTGATTTGTTTGCCCCGTTCAAACGTCAAGGAAATCAATCGGGGGTCGGATTGGGATTGTTTTTAGCTAAAAGTGCTGCAGATGCAATCGGAGCACGTATTAGTATCACCAATCGAACTGATGGAATAGATGGAGCCGTATCCCAACTTGTTCTTCCCAGTAAGCTCTACTGTCTACTACCACAACGATAACCTCATCTTAAGCAATTTTTTGCTATAAATCGCCCACTATCTACAATTCAAGGTTACCAATGCCATTAATTATCGTTGACGAATGTATCGCATGTGATGCGTGTCGAGAAGAGTGCCCTACAGATGCTATCGAAGAGGGTGACCCGATTTATATCATCGATCCAGATCGTTGTACTGAGTGTGTAGGAACGTATGATGAGCCTGCATGTATCGCCGTATGCCCCGTTGATTGTATTATTCCGGATAAAGACAATGTTGAGACCATGCAAGAACTTTTATTTAAACATAAACAACTTATGGAAGAAGACTCAGAATAAATGGCTCAATGCACAGCAGTCATTGACATTGGGTCTAACTCAATGCGTCTTGCTGTGTTCCAAAAAACAAGTCGTTTCGCGTTTCATATCGTCCATGAAGTCAAAAGTTCTGTACGATTGGCCCAAGATGCTTATACCAAAAATGGTTATCTTCAAAACGAAGCCATGGATCGTGCATCCAGAGCTATTGGAGAATTTCTCCTCGTTGCCTACTCTTTTAAAGCACGTAAAATCCTTTGTGTCGCCACCTCAGCCTTGCGAGATGCTCCTAATAAATCACAGTTTATCCAACGTATTAAAAAAGAGCACTCTTTAGCAATCAATGTTATTGATGGAGACAAAGAGGCTTATTTAGGTGGGGTAGCCTGCGCTAATCTCTTGCCAAAAATGGATGCTATCGGAGTTGATTTGGGTGGAGGATCAACCGAATTTGTCCTCTTGTCGCAGGGTAATATTCTTCAAACTATTTCACTCAATATCGGAACTGTTCGTCTCAAAGAACTCTTTATGGACCAAGATGACGTTCAAGGAGCCATTGACTATATTGACAATACGCTCAAAAATCTCCCTTTTGATACTACTAATGCTCTTATAGGTATTGGAGGAAGTTTTCGTGCCCTTTGTGATGGGATAATGAAACAAGAAGATTATCCCCTAAAAAAACTACATGGTTATACTTGCCAGACAAAAGAGTTCGAGTTCTTTTGCAATGCTATCTTAGAAGCATCTCCTAAAAAATTAAAAAACCTAGGTATTAAACCAGATCGTTTTGATACGATTAAATCAGGTGCTTTAGTTTTTTTACGTATCTTACATCGTCTAACTCCAAGTTCTTTGACTTGCAGTGGTGTTGGTGTTCGTGAGGGGGTATTTTTAAGCGATATGTTACGTAATTGCGGCCATAAATTTCCTGCTAATTACAATCCAAGTTTACGCTTTTTGCTTGATACCCATGCGACTCATAGTAATCATGGAGTTCAATGTGCTACGATGGTCAAAAAGCTATTTGACTTAACACATAAGCATCTTAATTTGGATTCATCACTTAAAACACAATTGGTCATGGCGGCAAAACTATTGCCATCAGGTTTAGGAATTCGCTATTTTGCCTATCAAAAACACAGTTTTTATTTGGCAATGAGTGGCTTGGACTATGGATTAACGCATGCGCAAATCGCTCTTACAGCCCATCTTCTACTGTATAAAAAAGGGGAAGAGTCCAGTGATTTAGTTCCCAAAAACAGTTATGAGAAACTGCTCCCCGAAAAGAAGCAGCTTAATGCATTGCACTCCTTATTATGGCTTGCCCATACGCTTTTATCCGCACGCTCGAGACTGGATGATTATACAATCACATTTGACAATGAAACATTGACGATTAGTTCTTCTCATTTATATTTAGCGAAAGAACAACTACGAGCATTTATTCTCCCTAAAAATCTCTCCTTGCACCTTATTCACCTCTAAAGGATTTGCCTATGGCTGGAAGCTCCTTGTTGCTCCTAATCGATGATATTACGACTGTTTTGGATGATGTTGCTGCTATGAGTAAAGTGGCAGCTAAAAAAACCACAGGAGTTTTAGGTGATGATTTGGCCCTTAATTCCCAGCAGGTCTCAGGCGTGCGAGCGGATCGTGAACTGCCAGTAGTGTGGGCTGTAGCAAAAGGCTCCTTTAAAAACAAGCTTATTTTAGTTCCCAGCGCCTTAACATTAAGTGCCTTTGCGCCATGGTCAATTACCCCAATTTTGATGATGGGTGGTGCGTATCTGTGTTATGAAGGATTTGAAAAAATAGTTCATCCCTTTTTGCACTCCAAAGAGGAAATACTCCATGAAGCACATATCCTTCATGAAGCAATCATCCACCCTGAAGTTGATTTAGTAGAACTCGAACGTGAGAAAATCAAAGGGGCGATTCGAACCGATTTTGTCCTATCAGCAGAAATTATCGTGATAGCATTAGGGACAGTGGCTACACAGACTCTAAGTTCGCAAGCTGCTGTTGTATCGGTTATTGCAGTCGCAATGACTGTTGGGGTCTATGGCTTTGTGGCACTCATCGTTAAGCTCGATGATATAGGCTTATATTTAGTGCAAAATGCTCCATTGGGTCGCAAAGGGGCATTTAATCGCACACTGGGGAAGGCTTTACTCTCCTTTGCTCCAAGGCTGATGAAGATCCTCACAATCGTGGGTACTATTGCTATGTTTTTAGTAGGCGGGAGTATTTTGGCGCATGGTATCCCTATGATGCATCACGTTGTCGAAATTGCGGTCAAAACCTCTCAAAGCATACCTGCTATTGGTGGCGCTTTAGGATGGTTCACGCCTATAGCCATAGACGCCATTATAGGTATTGTATCTGGAGGTATTGTGATGGGTGCCGTTGCAGTAGTTTCGAAAATTGTAAACGTGTTTAAGAAGTAAACGGTCAGGATTCCTTAAAATCTCTGTCCGATAGTAAACTCAAAGTGGGTGATATCATCGCCAGGCTTCTCACCATATGGGTTAGAAAAGACAAGCTGTAATGGTCCAACGGGACTAAACCACTCTAGTGACACCCCATAGCCACCACGCTTAATCTCATCTACACTCTTATCTCCAATCATCCCATAATCAAAAAATACTGTCGCTCTCATACGCGCCTCTGGAACCAATGGCATACTCAACTCGAAACTGTTTGAAAACGTTTGAGTTCCACCAATTAAATCTAGTTCACCATCATTATTTTCATCCAACCCGCTATTGGGCGAAAGTGAATAACTTTGATACCCACGAACGGATCCGATACCCCCCATATAAAAGCGCTCATTAATAGGTAGATATCCTGAATCATCCACGTAGTTATAACGTGCCTTGTAACGTACAATCAAATCTGCCCCTATGAGACTTTGCAATCCTCGATAAATACCAAAACTGGTACGGCTTTTCCAAAAATCAGCATCCCCACCAAGTCCCGCTTTTTCCAAACTTTGTGAGAGAGCCATCCCCTCTCTCGGAACATAATAATCATCCGTATTATCAAATGTAGCTGACAGTGTCACAGAACTTTTTGAATAACTTTCATAATATTTTGGATCAAATGTAGACGTAGTACTCTGTACAATATCACTATATTGATTATTTGAATAGCCATATCCCATGTATCCGCTCAAGTAACGATTAAAACGATGCCCTGTCCCCAAACTAATCCCTTGGGAATCAATCGTATAACTATCATACTCAGTCCCATTGGAATAAATGGAGAAATTACCACTAAAATCGCTGTCATTAAGGCGCGGGTTGGAGATATTAAATGCGTAGTTGTTTGTTCGCTGAGACTGCTCTAAGTTCAATCCCAAATTGATACCTGAACCAAAGATATTACGGTCACTTACCGCAACACTCATCATCAATCCGCCAAAACTTCCATATCCACCACCTAGCTGAATATTCCCAGTTGGTGCTTCCTTGGCTTGGACAATCAAATCCATACTCTCATCATCAATACGTTTTTCTTCAATCGTGGTACTCTCAAAATATCCCGTTCGTCCCAATGCATTACGTGAATCTTTGAGGTTGCTCAAGCTGTACAAATCCCCAGGTGCTAAAAAGAGTTCTCGACGAACTATTCGGTCAAGCGTACGATTGTTCCCTGCCACAATCACATTATTGATATGTACTTTTTTACCCGTTACGATACGATAGACAACGTCCACGGTTTTGGTCTCTTTATCTTTTTTCAAATCCGGCTGCACTTGAACAAAAGCATATCCCAAGTCGGCGATTTTAGTTTTGATCCGCTCAGCATCATCACGAAAGGTTTTAATGTTAAAAGGTTTGTTTTTTTCCAGCGTCACAACTTTGAGCAGTTCAGCATCATCAATTACAACATTGTCTTGAAAAATCAAAACATCCGATACTCGAAACACATCTCCCTCAAAAATGTTGTACTCCATCGATGCTTCGTAGTGATTAAAATCAATTGCTACAAAGGGCTGATCAACCTTGGCATCTAAATAACCATTTTGCATATAATAATCACGAATACGCATTGGATCATACTGCAGCTCAGCTAGTTTCATTTTACCATCATTGAAACCCCACATCCACCCTAAAAAATCTTTTTCTTTGTTAGCAGTGGTTTTTTCAAAAGCATCCGAGTCAACTCCAGAAACACCGTAATATTTGAGCTCTTTAATAATAATTTCTTCACCTTCATTAGCAATAAACGCTACTTGCATACTTCCATTATCAAGCTTTTTACTTTCTACCTCAACAATAGAATCAATTTTTCCCTCTTGGTTCAATGCTTCAACAATGCGCTTGCGTGTACTCTCTATACGTGCTGCATCATACAATGCCCCTTTTTCAATTTGTAATAAAACTTTTTTTGCTTCCTCATCGTTTTCTTTGTATCCCTTTAGCTCAACTTTAGAGATAACTGGCTTTTCTTTGAAATGAAATGTCACCACACCGTTGTTTTCATCAGCCCATACATCCTCAAAATATCCTTGCGCCAAAAATACTTTAACAGTCTTGTCAACAGTAACAAGATCCAAAGGCTCTCCAATTTTAACCAGATTCAATCGCTTAGCAACACTGGGTGAAATATGGACCATTCCATCATACGAGATAGCTTCAACATTTTGTGTAGAGGCATGAGCAAGCAATGAAGTAAGCAATAACGAGAGGGTAATTTTTTTCAAATGGGTATCCGTTAGTTAAAATGGCTCTTATTCTACCACCCCAATGATTAATATTCATGTAAATGCGCTAAAATACCTTTAAAGAAGTTAAATAACAAGGGTTTGTATGGAGATTGGAATTGTCGGATTAGGGCTTATGGGAGGATCGATTGCACTATCACTCAAAAAGCTCCCCTTTGTTACGTCTGTTGTAGGAAGTGACCATAATATTGAACATCAAAAAACTGCTCTTGAGCTTAGACTTGTTGATGAAATTCTCTCTTTTGAAGATCTCAAAAAACGATGTGATGTTATTTTTTTCGCTGTTCCGGTTGATAGCGTGATCGATCTTCTCAATCAATCGATCGATTTGGCGGGAACAGACAAAACTCTCATCGATTTAGGAAGCACCAAAGCGCTTATTGTCAACGCTATTCCTCCAGAAATCCGAGCCAATGTTGTAGCCGCTCATCCCATGACAGGAACTGAACAGTTTGGACCTAAAGCTGCCTTTGATGGTTTGTACAAAGATAAAGTTGTCGTGTTGTGTGATTTGGAACACAGTGGTGATGTGCAACGTGATACAGCACTGAAACTCTTCTTCTCCATCGGGATGAATATCCATCGAATGGGGGCTGCACAACATGATAGACATGCTGCATTTATCAGTCATATGCCTCACGTTATTTCGTATGCCCTAGCTAATACCGTGTTGGCACAAGAAGAAAAAGAAAATATTTTAGCCCTCGCAGCGGGAGGATTTCGCTCCATGAGTCGCCTGGCAAAAAGCTCTCCCAATATGTGGGAAGATATTTTTCGTCAAAACCGGATCAATGTTCTAAGCGCTATTGAGTTTTTTGAAGAGGAACTGCAAACACTCAAAGCGGCGCTGAAAGAGAAAGATTTTAAAAAGCTTCATAAAGAGATGAAAGGTGCTAATAAACTTCACGATATTTTTACCTAAGTCTGAGAGAAAACTCTCGATAGAGTCGCAGAGCTTCTTCACTCAAAGGCTCTACATTTTTGGCATATTTATACTGCGTCAACTCTTTGTCCAAACGATCAAATAGCCTTTGTATCTCGTCGCACTCTTGAGAAAAATATCGCCCCACTTCGCTCATCTCATACGCAGCTTTTTTGGAGTCATCCATCGAAATTTCATCCCATTTTTGTATCATGATTTGTCGAAATGTCAAGGAGCGGGACCTGATTTTTCGTATCGCCCACAACCAAACTAATACAAGGACAATACCCAACACCAAGACAAAGCCACTAAACACTATTGCATCCTTGTCGTTCATCATCGTAAGCGGTGTTATATCGTATACGGGGATGTTACTATCTCTCATATTCGCTCCTCGAAGAGCCGTCGTAAGACTACAGTAGGATTGTTGTGTGCATAGAGCTTAGTAGCACGTACACCAGAGGTACGAAAAATTTCAAACAGTTGCGTATCGTGCTGCTGTAAGTTTTGTGCGTAAGTCTTAAGAGTGGATGGTGTAAAATCACCCTCGATCATCGAACCACTTTCAGGATCAATGAGTGCATTATACCCTCTAAATGCGGGCTTTTCTTCAGCACTATCACGGATGACTATTGCTACGACTTCATGTTTTTTAGCTAGTAGTTTTATATCGGGAAGCTCAAAGAAATCACCCACCAAGACAATAAGTGATTTACGCTTGGTTCGTCGGTAGAGATGACTTAGTACCTCTTGAATGTCTACTTTTTGATGTAGAATATCAGTAGTAATAATACTCTCAACCGCACTAGATACGGTGAAGTTTTTTTTGCTTGGAGGCAGTTCAAAAGTCATGTTTTTCGTAAAATTACAATGCCCATACAAATCACCATTGGCAATCGCACTATAGCCAATAGTTGCCACAGTTTGTGCTAAAATCTCAAGCTTTTCCCCAAACATGAATGAACCACCTAACAAAGCAACACTCAGCACATTAAGTTCTCGCTCTTGACGAAACACCTTGACAAATGGCTTACCCATTTTTGCCGTGACATTCCAGTTGATATGTCTGACGTCATCACCACTAACATATTCACGAAGCTCAATAAAATCATATCCCTCACCTCGGAACATCGAACTATTGTTTCCGATGCGATCTCCGACGATTTGACGGCGAGCTTTCAGAAGAATGCGATTAGCTTTTGTCATTACGGAATTGGTACCGCTTTGATGATTGTCTCAATCAAATCATCGATATTTATCTCTTGCGCTTGCGCTTCATACGACAGTACCAAACGGTGACGCATCAGCTCTTTGAGGATTGTAGCAACATCGCTGGGATTAACAAAGTCGCGCCCCTTTAAAAAAGCAACAGCACGAACCGCTTTAAACATATCGATACTCACACGAGGGCTAGCACCAAATTGGATAAACGGTGCAATAGTTTCTAGCCCAAAGTATTCCGGCTTACGTGTGGCTGTGACGAGGTCAATCATGTATTTCTCAATCTCTTCATCGACATGAATCGCTTTAACTGCATTTTTCAACTGCTCCAATGTCTTAATATCAATGACTGTATTTATCTCTTCATTACTACCCAAAGAAATACGACGTGCAATAAAGAGTTCTTCATTAGGCGTGTTATAGCCTACATTGATTTTGAGCATAAAACGATCCAGCTGTGCTTCAGGCAGAGGGTAGATGCCTTCATTTTCGATAGGATTTTGCGTCGCCATGACCAAAAATGGCGCTTGCAATTCAAAGCTTTCATCCCCAATAGTGACCTGTCGTTCTGCCATCGCTTCAAGCAAAGCTGACTGGACTTTTGCCGGGGCACGATTGATCTCATCCGCGAGGAGGAGATTGGTGAATATAGGACCTTTTTTGATTTTGAATCCGTTATTTTGAGGGTCATAAATCTCTGCACCCAAAATGTCACTCGGGAGTAAATCAGGAGTAAATTGAACCCGCTTAAACCCCAATCCCAATGCGGAAGAAAGGGCTTTAACCGTCGTCGTTTTGGCTAATCCTGGAATCCCCTCGATCAGGATATGTCCGTCGCATAATAATCCGATTAACAGTCCGTCGATCATCTTTTCTTGTCCGACAACGACTTTGGCTATTTCGGTACGAATTTGATTTATGATATTTATCATTGGTTTTCCTCTTGTTTTAATCTCTGCTTTGCCTCACGCATGTTTATCTTCCCTGCTTCTAGTTCCTCAATTATCGCCTCATAACGCTTATCACCATTCAATGCCAAAAGCATTACGAGCTCTTTGGGTCTCTTTGAATTGTCCCAAAACTGTTTAGATTTTTTACGTGGAAGATATTTAAGCAAGCGTCGCACTACTTCCCCTAATCCAACACCAAAGCCAATCAAAAGAGCGTAAAAACTGTATTTTTTCCATCCGCTATAATCGCTGATGACGGGCATATCCAATAAATTTTCCTTTTGAAATCCAACAGCTACTTCTATGGCAATACTTTGCGATTGAAATTTTTTAATTGTATGTGTGTTAGTATCAAAAAATTCCAATGATATAGGGGGGATGATGAAATTTTTATCTGCCACCAGTGCTAATTCTTCTCGGATCTCGCCGCTATATCCCGCACTGTGTAGAGAAATATCACGCATGGGGAGTTCTCTAAAGATAGTGACACCACTGATATTAAGTTCATAGGGGATATATTTATCGAGATTACCCGTTCCACGAACAAAAATACTCACATGAACGGGTTCATGTGCTATGACACTACGCTTGTCGACCTCAACGTTCAACGTCAATTCTCCACTCAAAATAGTTGTATTTGGCTTGGTTGTGATAGTGACAATAGGCAAAGATACAGCTTCATCATCAAAATCGTATTTTTTGACATTATCCCGTCCAATGGTAGCATTTTCGATGGAGGCAAACGTCGTATGGCGCACTAGTGCATTGAGCTTAATAGGGATATTTCCATCAATATTTGGACGAACCAAGACATCAAAAGTCAATACTCGTTTACCTGCAATAATCTTATCACTTTGAGTAAGGATAGACGCCTTGTAGAGATCGCTTCCTGTGGGTTTGAACTCGACGGTATACTCCGCAGCACTAGTATCAAAGGTACACACATAACGTATAACACCGCTTTGCTGTACATAGAGACTCTTGGGGCTCTGTTCAACACTCCATTGGTATGTCACTGCCCCTGCATAGGTGGCAATAAAAATCAGCAGTGCACCTATTCTACCAAGGTTTTGTTTCATGAACACTCCTTTGGTTTATGAGTTCATATTGCTTGGAGCTAAGCGCTGCTTTGCCTTGAGAAGTAGAAAACCGAGGATCACCTTGAGTCTTTTTGCCAGCTTCTCCTGCACCCGATGTAGCTATGTCGCTTTGCATGTTCGATCCTCCCCCCTCTTTTCCATTTTTTTTCTCACCTGTAGGTTTGTTTTCATCGCTGCTAAATTTGTCGTTTTTTTCTTTGCGAACATTGAGCGTTTGTTGCTCTTTTTCACTCATTATCGCACGCAAATTTTTATCTGCTTCTTTCGTATAACGTAATGTCAGTGATTTACAAAACGCGTTTCGAGCGTTATCAAATTCACTCAAACGTATATGACAATTGCCGCTATTGTAGAATATTTTGGATTTAAGATCACTATTGTCGGATTTTATTTTACTGTAAACCGACAGAGCATCTTGATATTTGCCCGCTTTGTAGAGTGCATTAGCAGCGTTGAATTTTCCCTCATTGGTCTTTATTTTTTGGTACCACTGGGCTGAAGTCTCATAATACCCCTGCTCATAATAGTGTTTAGCAATGAGTGCATTAGGGTAATCCATTACACCAGCATTAGC